>CAZRGY010000011.1:0-23219 GCA_964599715.1 uncultured Verrucomicrobiota bacterium
CGGCGCGCCACATCAGCCCCTGGGTGATGCCGGCCACCCACATCGAGATCACGTACAGCAAGATGCCGAAGGTGCCGACGTAGAAGTGCAGGTTGGCCAGAGACCTCGAGTAGAGCTCCGTGCGGTAGATGCGCGGGAACAGGAAGTAGAAGCCCGGTTCATCGATGATGCCGATGACCTTGCCGAACAACATGTAAACATGGCAACGCCGCTCCTCCACAATGGTGAAGGCGATGATCATGCGGACCAGCCCGATCAGAATCGGCACCACGATGAAGCAGGCGACGAACGTCACCACCGCGGCGATGAGAAATTGGGCGAGTGCGCTCACTTTTCCACCTCCACGAAAACTTTTTCGGCCTGTTCGAACAGCGAGAGGCGCACATTGCGCCGGTAAGCTTCCAGCGCGCCTGAACCATTCTGTTTCAGATCGGTCAACTGCTGGGCCATACGCTCCAGCGGTTCGACTTCCGCTTGTGCCTTGAGGGTCTCGATCTCCACGGCGCGCTTGGATTGCACGATCTTTTGATCGGCGGAGGCTTGAGCGAGGCTGATATCAGACGAGACCTGATTGTGCGCGGTGTTGATCGCCGCGAGCGCGGACTCCACTTCTTCCGGCGGGTCGATACCCGTGATGAGCGAGGCATCCAGCACCATGCCATAACGCGCGGCGGAAGAGCGGCACTCGCGATCCATGTGCTCGTTCAGATCACGCAGATTTTTGCGGAGATCATTGATGGAGATACCTGTGGCCGAAGCCAGTTCATCCACGGACTCGATCTTGCCTTCGACGGGTGTGTCGATGTTGATTTCGGCTTTGACCGCCGGGGCTTCAAAGGTGGCGATGCGCTCGCGCAAAACGGAGACGAAGTAGCCCATGATATGAGCGAAGGGGTTCTTCACACCAAAGAGGTAGGCGTAGAGATTGCGGTCCGAGACGCGATAACGGATCTGGCCGGTGAGTCCGACGTTCAACTGATCTTTGGTCACGGCCTCCAGCATGCGCCCGCCCTGGTTGGCCATGGGGTTCTCCGGATCAAAAGCCATGTTCACCGTCTGGGTGGCGATGGAGACCTTGTAGACCTTTTCCCACGGCCATTTCCAGTAGGGTCCGCCCGGGGGGATGACGCGTACTTGCGGGAAGATGTAGCGTTCGCGTTCGCTATCGCGCAGCGTCTCCGAGATCGGATCCTCCAGCGTGGTCTTGCCATCGATGCGTTCTGCCCGCCCGAAACTGGTCTTCACCGCCCGCTCATTCTGATCCACGGTATAGAAACCCGCGACCAGATAACGCACGAGGAACCAGCCGACGAACCCGACAAATACTCCGAATAGAACTCCCATAGTGGTGACTAGTTTGGATTATTTTCCTACGACGCTCCCATGAAAGCAGTTTTTCCGCAGATGGACGATGATAAAAAACCGAAAGATTTATAGCAGCTTGGGATGGCGATAGGCGGACAAAGAAAAACCCTGCCGGGATTTGTCTCCGGGCAGGGTGAATGAAATCCAGAAAGTCCCCTATTTCGCGGCGAGCGCGGCTTCGATGGCGGCGGTCATCTCCGGCGATTCAGGTGTCACCTTGGAGTCGAAGCGCTTCAGGATCTTGCCATCCTTGCCGATGAGGAACTTGTTGAAGTTCCACTTGATGTCGCCGGGGAACGGGGAGTCTTTGCCAGCGAGAGCCGTGTAGAGCGGATGGCGGCCGGGGCCGTTCACCTCGATCTTGTCGAAAAGCGGGAAAGTGACGTTGAACTTGGAGGAGCAGAACTGCTTGATCTGCTCGTTCGTGCCCGGTTCCTGGCCGCCAAACTGGTTGCAGGGGAAGCCGACCACGGTGAAGCCCTTGTCCTTGTACTTCTGCTGGATGGCCTCCAGACCGGTGTATTGCTTCGTGTAGCCGCACTTCGAGGCGACATTCACGACGAGCATCACCTTGCCCTTGTATTCTTTGAGCGAGGTATCTTTTCCGTCGATGTTCTTAACAGGCACATCGAGTACCGTTTGGCCGGCCGAAGCCGTGAGAGCAGTGACCAGAGTCATAGCAGCAAATAAAGCGGTGAATTTCATGGAGGCAAATGTGATGCGTTATGCACCCGCTGTCAAATGGTCTAAAGTTGGAAGCTCAAGAGGGGATGGAAAACAAAAACGCCAAGGCTGAGGCCTTGGCGTTTCCGATGAGATTGGAAGTGAAGCCTAGAGCTTCTTGATGCGGATATTCCGGAACCAGACTTCCTGGCCGTGATGCTGGAACACGATGTGCCCCTGGTTATGCTTCATGAATTCCGGCAGCGGTTTGAATTTGCTCTGCTGGATGAGTGCGGCGATCTCCGGGCTGCCCCAGGTGTATTCCACGATCTTCTTGCCGTTGAGCCAGTGTTCCACGTGGTTCTGGTTCACGATGAGTTTCGCGGAGTTGAACTCGCCCACAGGTTTCAGAACCTTGTCGGCGTTCGGAGCGATCATCGCGTAAAGCGCGCCGGCGGAGGTCAACGGCTTCTTGCCGTCACCGTGGCCGGTGTCGTCGAGCACCTGCATCTCCGGGCCGGTGTGCCAGGCGGGCCCGGCCGTTTCTTGCACGCGATAGATCACGCCGCTATTACCACCGGGCGATGTCTTCCACTCCAGTTCCAGCTCGAAGTTCTCGTACTGCTCCTTCGTCATCAGATCCGGGCTCTTGCCGGGCAGCACGTGCAGGGTGCCTTCTGCCACTTTCCATTTGTCGCCCGGGAAGGCCTCCGTCTTGTAGCCGCGGAAAGCGTCGGTGGAAGTGCCATCAAAGAGGACCGTCCAGCCGGCTTCCGGCTTGCAGCAGTCCATACATTCGGCTGTTTTACAGCCGGTGAACGCAACACTGGCCGCAGCCAGTGCCGAAACGAGGATCAGATTCTTGAGCATAAATTCGGTGCCGGAAAAGTTCTCCGAACAGCGGGCGGCTGGCAATCTTATTGCGCCGCCTCAAAGACAAATCGCGCCACCACCGGCTGATGGTCGCTGGGGAACTGACCGTTTTTCACGTAGGGCACGATGTCGCTGGAGAGCGGTTTCACCGGGCCGCGATACAGGATCCAATCGATGCGCCGGCCCTGTTTGCCGATCTCCTTGAAGCCGTTGAACGTATCCAGCCCTTCACCTGTGCGTTTGGCCGCCGTGTTCCAAGAATCCGTGAATCCGCCCGCCGTCTCGGTGAGGTGGTCATACACAGGATTGTTGCCCGCCACGGCATTAAAATCGCCGATGAGGAAAACCGGCAGCGCAGTCTTCAGGGCATTGATGCGTTCACGGACCAGTTTGGCGCTGTTCATCCGCGCGAGCTGCACCTGGTGGTCGAAATGCGTGTTCACCACGTAGAACTCCCGCTTTGTCTTCCGGTCTCGGAACTTCACCCAGGTGACCATGCGCCGATTCGTGTTGCCCCAGGTGGCAGAGCCGATGACTTCCGGGGTGTCCGACAGCCAGAAGTGGTCATACTCCAGCGCATCGAACCGGTCCGCGCGGTAGAAGATGGCCATGAACTCGCCCCGGCTGCCACCATCACGACCCGTGCCGATCCAGCGATACTCCGGCAGATCCGCCGCCATGTCTTTGATCTGCTGAAACACGCCCTCCTGTGTGCCCATGATGTCCGGCTGCAGGCTGCGGATGCACTCCGCCAGAATCGGCCGACGATCCGGCCACGCATTCGGCGGTTTGTAACCGGCATACCGCACGTTGTACGTCATCACGTTCAGCGTGTTCGTCTCTGCCTCGGCTGCCTTCAAGGTGACCGTCGGCAGCAACGCGAACGCGCCAAGTGATAACCAGCGCAGTATGTCCCGGCGTTTTAACATCTGTGTCTGTCTACGGTTAAAGCCTTATGGCTGCGCATCCTTCGGCATCGGCATGTCCTTGCCCTGCCGGATGTATTGCCAGAGGGCGTTGATCTGCTTGTCTGCACTGCCCTCGTAGTGATCGGTCAGCGGGCTCATACCCTGGTCGAAATAGACCGGCATCTTCGTCTGCGGATCGATGCGCAAGGGGTTCAGCATCCAGCGATGGAAGAATTCCGGCAGCACGCGTTCGCCGGTGTAGGCGAGATTGATGCCGGCACTTTCGAAGACTTGGGTGGCTCCCAGCTTGCCGATCGCATGGCAGGCGATGCAGGAGAACCCGCCATCCGTGCCGATGAAGAGCCGTCCGATCTCAGCCGCTTCCTTGTCGATGGGCGGTTCGGCAGGTGTCTTGGGCGGGAGGCCGTGCTGTTGGGCCAGGCCGACTGCCATCGCTTCGGCATATTTTGGGAAGGCCGGCATGCGGGCTTCCAGCCAGGGACGCGGCTTGTAGCTGACCTCGCCAGCGATGAACTTGGCCGCCCACTCGGGCTTGAGCTTGCCGCCAAGGATGCTGAACGCGGGGAAACCCTCGAACTTGCCGTGGCAATCGCGGCAATTCAGTGTGCGTGAGTGACGCTCGGCGAACTCGGCCGGCACGTGACGTTTCAATGAGGTGCGGTCGGTCTGTGCGAAAGCCTGCAAGGCGGCGCGCTCTTCTTTCGTGAAGCTGAAGAACGGGGCTTTGCCGGTCTCGGTTTCGGAGAGACAGCCTTGCGTCCATTTATCGGCCGCGAGTTCGCCGAAGCGCTTCGTGGCAAAAGTCGTCTTGTCCGGGCCGTTATGGCAGCTCAGGCAACCGACGGAGGTCACCAGTTCCTTGCCGCGGGCGATGGCGTCGGAAGCGAGCGCAGGCAGTGGCGCATCCGCCTTAGAGAGCACAAAAGCGGCGAGCTGGCTGGCTTCATCCTTGGAAAGCTGGAAGTTCGGCATACGGATCCATTCATAATGTTCCGAGGGCTTTTGCAGGAAGGCCACGAGCGCACCCGGGGTGAATTTCTGCTTCACCTGGTTCAGGGCGATCTTCTTCGGGTCTGCTTCGCCACCATCGGGCGAGATATGGCAGGCCGTGCAGTGGAGGCTCTCGAAGAGTTTTTTGCCCTGCACCGCCATGTCAGCAGCGGGATAGGTACCGGCCGCTGTTTCGTCTTTCAAAGAGCCGAGATACGCCGCGATGGCGGCCGCATCCGCCTTGGCGGTGGGGCCATGGACCATCTTCGGCATCTGGGCGACGTTGCGGGAAGCCTTCGGGTTCTCCACCCAATGCGCCATCCACGCCGCGTTGCGACGGGAGCCGATGCCTTTGAAATCAGGGGCGTCGAGGGCGAAATCCGGCAACGAGGAAACGGAAGGACCGGTGTGGCATTTCACGCAACGGTTCTCGATGAACAGTTCGCGGCCCAGACGAAGCTGCATGCCTTTGTCGAGTGCTTCATTCTTCACATCATGGCTGAGCATGCTGAGAGAGACGGGTTCATACCCCAGCTCGGGAGCGGCCCAGAGGAGGCGCACGTAGGCATCACCGGCATCTGGTGCGGTATAGGTCACTTTGATCTGGTTCAGGCCCTTGTTCAGTCGCACGCGCTTGCTGGGCTCGGTGGTGCCGTTGGCGAGCGTGGCTTCGAGCACGACGTTCGTGTTCACCTCGACCTTGAGGGCTCCGTTCAGCTCGGCTTTGAAGGTGTAGTTGTCGCGCAGGTCCACGGAGATGAAGCCATCCCAAGTGGCGGTGAACTTGCCGGGGTTCAGGAACGGCGTGACCGGCTTGCCCTGCTCGGCGAAGAGCCAAAAGTTTTGGGCGATGGCGGTGTCCGACTGGCCATCCACGGTATAAGTCACCGCCAGGCCGGGTTCGGTCTTCGGGTCCTCTTGGGCGTGCAACCCCGCCGCTGGCGAGATCATCAAGGCTGCCCACAGCCACATCGTTTGTTTCAGCTTCTTCACGTGCTTCATGCGTTAGGTTTCGCAGGCCCGCCAGCATTAGTGCGGACCTGATCTGGTCTTTATGTTTGGACGCAGTTGTCTGCGCTTCAATTCGTATCCGGCAATTATCGCCCGTCCGCTCAGGGAATGGCGTTGATGGTCTGGACGATGTCCTGCTTGATATCCGAGCCGTCTTTGGCCGTGATGAAATACTTGATCATCTGCTGCATCACCGGGCGGACATCTGCCAGTTCCAAGGTCACCGTGCGACCATCGGCCGAGAGTTTCGCGGATTTCACTTCCACCGGTTCACGGCCTTTCTTCTGTGGGTCCGTGACCATGAACTCTGGCGAGCCATAATGTTCGGCACGTTCGTAGTTCCAGCGCTTCACGCTGTAGTTGCCTACGTCTTCGGCATCCTGCTTGTTCAATTCGGTGGTGAAGGTCAGTTCCACACCGGTCTTGGTGACATGCAATTTCTCCACGGAATGAACCGGCTTGTTATTGAAGCGCACGCGGTCGAAGCCGGTGGTGTTCACTGCATCTGTCTGCCAGCCTTTGAGCCCGGCGACGTAGAGCTGGCCGTCCTTCGGGTTGAAGCGGGCACGCATGGCCGAGGAGGTGAAGCGTACCGGCAACTGCACTACCCCGCCCTGCATCTGGCCTTTCACCTCTTCACTCATCACGAGGTAGAGGCGGCACTTGCCGTAGGAGAGATGCAGCAGGTCGCCACCGAACGGGCCCCACCGCTTGCTGTCCACCCAGACCTGGCTGCCACCGGAGTTGTCGAAATTCTCGGGACCGTTATGCGGCAGCCAGACCATCGGCTGCTGGTACTCCGGTAACGGGGTTTTGTGGGCGAGGTCTTCCACGCCGTAGAAGCCGCCCTGCTTCACCCAGTTGATGGGTGTGGTAGGCATCCAGGTGCCTTCGTTATCGCTGGTGGTGATCTGGCCTTGCGGGCCGACACCGAAGCCGTTAGGCGCGCGGAAGCCGGTGGCAAAGACCTCCAGCTTGCTGCCATCCTTGGAGATCTTCAGCATCGTACCGGCATGGGCGCTGATGGTGCCGTTGCCGGGTTTCTTGCCATCCACATCGCCGAAGCCGCGGCCACCGCCTCGCACCGGACCGGCCTTGACCACATAGAAGTTACCTTGCGGATCGGTATGCAGATCAAAGGTGAATTCATGGAAACCACGGGAGGAAGTGATCTCGTTGTTGAAGTTCTCGTAGTAGTCCGCCGCGCCATCGTTGTTCAGGTCGTGATAACGGGTGATCTCATCGCGGCCGGACGTGTAGATGACGTCATTGACGATCTTGAGGCCGAGCGTCTCAAAACCGCCGGAGGCAAAACGGCGCCAGACGAGCTTATCCAGCTTCTCATCGATGCCGGAGACCGTCCACACATCGCCATCCCAGGTGCTGAGTGCGGCGCGGGTGCCATCGGCAAAGAAATCCATGCCGCCGAAACGTACGCGGCGGTTCCACGGGTTGTTCTCGGGCGCGGTGAGCTTATCCAACACGTAGGCTTCATCCGGCGTCTGAGAGGTGGCGAGCACGCCTTGCGTGATGACCGGTTCTGGCCAGTGCGGGGCAGCACCCTTCTCGAAAGCGACGAGTGCAGGCTTGCCTTCGGTCAACGCGGCGAACTTCGAGGCATCGGCCGCAGCGCCATTCCAGATGACCAGCTTGAAGGTGCCGGCGGAAGCGCCTTTAGCGAAACTCAGCAGCACGCGACCATTGTCAGAGGTCTTAAGAGAGACGCCTTTGGGGGCATTCACCAGACCCACGACTGTCACGGAGCCATTGGTGCCAGTGAGAGTGGCTTGATTGCCGCTAACAGCGCCGGTGGCCTCTTCCACTTGCGTGATAAGAGAGGTCATCGCCTGCTTGGCTTTCGCGGTCTTGAAAGTGCGGACAAAGCCGACCTGGCCATCCTTCACAATACTGGAAGGTTGTTCGTAGATCTTGGTGCCGAGGACCGTGTAGCTCAGTGTCACCGTCATGCCGCTGACGTAGAGGCCATCCCAGCGGCCCAAAGATTGCGGCACGGGACCGAATGGTTCCTTGCGCGGGTCGGCGAAAACGGCCTGTGCGCCATCCCAGCCGGGCAGCATGGGGGTGCCCCATTTCTGCTCGCCGTTGATGGAGGGGTGACCGCCGTGACCGCCATCAAACGTCACGCCCTGGGGGGTGATATAGTTGCCCGTCCAGCCGGCCGTGTAGCGGAGGAGATCAGTATCGAAGCAGGCGAATGCATCGTTATCGAGGATGATGGCGATGCCCTTGTGCGCGATGTTGTTGGCCGGGAACTTGGCCCCGATGCAGGCCTTGGTGTAAGGAAAATCACCCTGGAGCACGGCAGATTTGCTTTCTTTCCAGCTCTTGTCGTTCTTCTTTTTCGGCTGCTCCTGGGCGCTCAAGGACAGGACAGAGAGCACGCACAAGGCGGTGCAAACTCGGGTCAACACGTTCATATTTTTATACATGGCAACTGGCACAAAGTTCCATTGACGGGCAGTGGAACGGCAAAGAGCGGGTTTTCTACCCAACCGCCAGAGGCGCGTCGAGCCGCAAAATCGGGCTACCGGAGTCCAATTGCTCAATCTGGCGGCTGATTTGGACGGGGAAACCATGGGCAAATTCAAAATGAAAACCGCTCGGTTTACGGGAGATATCGCTTAGGTTTTGATTACCAAGGGTTTGAATTGGCAGGCCAGATATGGCGACGATTGTTTTAGAAAGGTCTGTGCTGAGGTCGCCGGTTGGATTGTTTCCTTGTGCCAAGTTCGTTTTTCCCGTCTAAGAGTCCGCATGCAGGACTGGCTGGCGGCAATCATTTTGGGTGTGGTCGAAGGCATCACGGAGTTTCTCCCCGTGTCTTCCACCGGTCACCTGTTGATCGTGGAGAAGTTCCTGCATGCGGAATCGGCGTTTCTGAAATCGGAGCTGTTCAACGTAGGCATCCAGTCCGGGGCGGTGCTGGCGGTGATCTTGAATTTCAAAGTACGGGTCCAAGGATTTGTCCAGAACTGGAAGCAACCGGAGACCTTTGATTACTTGGCCAAACTTTTTGGTGCCTTTTGCCTCACGGCGGTGGGCGGGCTGGCCTTGAAGAAGGCCGGGATGGAACTGCCGGAGACGGTCGGTCCGGTGGCATGGGCCACGCTGATCGGGGGCGTGCTCTTTCTCGCAGTGGAACGCGGACTGCGTGGCAAAACGGGGGTGGAGCAGATCACTTGGGCGGTAGCTTTGGCCATCGGGGCGGCCCAATTGCTGGCGGCGGCGTTCCCCGGGGCATCTCGCTCTGGTTCCACCATCCTGATCGCGTTGATCCTTGGGCTCAGCCGGCCACGGGCGATCGAGTTTTCCTTCCTGCTCGGTGTGCCGACGTTGATCGCCGCGGGCGGGTTAAGTTTCGTGAAGCACGTGAAGAGTGAAGGGCTGGGTTCCGTGGATTGGTTGCTGTTCGCGATCGGCTTTGTCACCGCCACCATCACAGCGTTCATCACGGTGAAGTGGCTGCTGCGGTTCGTGCTGACTCACACTTTTGAGGCCTTCGGCTGGTACCGCATCATCCTTGGAGCGGCCCTGCTGCTATTTCTCCGATGAGTCTGGCGGTATCGGTTCAGGCACTGGTTCTGTTTTGGGTTCCTTCTTCTTGTCGCTTTCGAAGAGACCCTTGAAGAGTTTGAAAGGCTTGAAGGGCATCATCAGCAACTTCGGAAAGATGTAGAGCGGCTCCATCTTCGGCTCGCTTAACGTGCCGGTGACTTTGAACTCATACATCTTGGTCAGCGGAGTCACAAAGAAGCCGACGAGCTTGCTGATGGGAGCGCCTTCCACGGTGGCATCCACATTCGCGTCGAAATCCACCGACCCAACGTATGTCATCCGGATGGTCGGGGTTTTAAGTTCCAGATCGGCAGTGTAGATGACGCTATTGGTGATGAAATAACTCGCACTGCCTTCGCGCACGCGGCTCTTGCCCAGACCTTCACCCAAGCCTTCCATGATAGGCGTCATGATGCCGAACAAGGGCAGATCCCACAGGAACCCATCACGCAGGCTGGCAGTACCGTAGCCATTCCAAGTGCTCATACTCTTGGCTTCGGCCGAAGTGATGGTGAGGTCGCAATCGATCTGTCCCTGATGCGTGTTCGTGCGCATGAGCATGTCCTGCAAGAAGGGACTCAGGTTCGCATTCGTGGTGATGGCATGGAAGCGGTACGCCGTGCCATTGGTGGCACCGAAATCAAAGAAGGCATTTCCGCGGATATGGCCGCCATAGAAGCTGCCGCTGATATTGGTGATCATCAAAGTATTGGTGACCCAATGCAGGTCACCGGTCACTTGCGGCAGGTTGAAGCGCCAGTAGCTGAACGGGCCGCCTTCCAACAGCTTGAAGTGCAGGTTGGCCTCTTCCGCATTGCCCAAAGGAATCATGCCCTCGATATGTACGAACGGTGGATTGGAAAAATGATAGGGGTCCACCGCTTCCTTGGTCTTCGGTCCGATGATGCCGGTGCCGTCCGCCACATCCCAGCGCGTCAGGCCGTTGGTGATATGTACCAGCCCTTTGAGCAGATCGATACCGACACCGTCAGCGATGGCGGTTTCTTCCGCATTACGGCGAAGATCAATTCCGGAAAAGGAGAGGAACTGGTTGGTGAACCCGATATAGGTGTTCAGATTGCTGATGGCATGACCTTGATAACTGAAGTTCGTGAACTGTAATTGCGCACCGGCCTGAAGCGTCTTCCAATCAGTCCACACTGCGGAGACATTCCCGCGCAGATGAGGCGGTTGTGTGAGTGCGAAATCATCAAATACCTTTTGCGTCTTAGGCTTGTTGATGAACGGTTTGACGAGGAACGGATCGATGCTGCTGTCCAATTTCGCTTCGAAGCGTTGCCGAGTCAGGTCGGCCAATCCGACGAGGCGCAAGTCTCCTTCGGGACGCACGAGATGGAGATTCGTCACGGACACGATGCCGTTGGTGAACGCGAAGTCCGTTTGCAGGGAACGCACGGCCAGTTCCTGATAAGCCACCTGCCCTACGCTGAGGCCACCGGCCACCCAAGTGCGCTGCATGAGTGTCTCGTTCCAGTTCGTGACGGGTCCGGTCCATGGTGGCAACTCCATGCGGCCTTCGAGACTGAGCTTCGGTGCCTTCGCCCACTTGATATCACTGAGCACCGCTTGGGCGTTGGTGGACATGAGATAGGCGAGACGTTGCACATCGATGTCCGTCTTCAAGCGTACCCAGGCTGAGCGTTGCACCACATCCAGATTCAGCGCCACATCGGCTTCGCCCCCGGCCAAGGCGCTTTCCAGTGAGGTGATCTCCAGCGTGGGGGCTGTCCAGCGACCAGCGGTAGCCAAGGAAGGGAAACGCAGTTTGGCCACGCGCAGATTTTCACTCTGCAATTTCCACTGGATGGCATAAGGCGCGAGCTTGGCCCAGAAACCCCACGAGGCATTGGTTTGCACCGGGGCGTTGGTGAGGGAGAACTCGCCTTCCAGATGGATGCGGCGGGCCTGAGCCCACTCCGACTTCGGTTGCTCCAAGGTGAGTCGTAGAGATTGGATGCGCGGCACGGGATTCGTGAGCGAGGAAAAGACATGGGCCTCCAGCTCGGCTCCGGCCGCCTGCGCCCAATCACTCTTCACCGACTTGGAGAGCAGCTTGAACTCGGTATCCAGAATCGAGGGGGCATTCGTCTCGCGTCGGGTCACGCCGCTGAGTTTCAACTCTTGCGCGGTCAACTGGCCGTAGGGGAGCTGGAGCCCACTGAGCGAGAGATCCCAGTCCGCGCGAAACGGTGCCTGGTTGGTGATGCTGTGCAGGAGCTGGAGATGCAGATCGGCCTGACGCACCACTCCCCAAGGCGTGTGACCTTGGTCGAAGCGGAGATTCATCTCGGCTTGGAAAAGGCCGTTGCTCATCTCACGCGAATTCAACGGGGAACTGAGCGACAGATTTTCCCAACTGCCCCAAGGCGTCATGGCGGACTTGGCATCCAGCTTGGCCTCGGCATAGAAGGACGAGGCATCACTCGCATCCCCGCGCAAGACTAGGTAAAGCTCCGGGGGAGTCTCGAACTTCATCTTCGCCATCGTGTCGGCCACGAGGCGCAATTGCCGCCGCCAGGCATCCGGGTCTTTTGGTTTTTTAGTATCGTCTTCCGTCTTGGGTTTCTTCTCTTTGCGGGCCAGATCGCGCAGCTTGGAAGCATTGGTGATGCTGCCGCTCAGCGTCAGATTCACACCCATGGTGGCTGCTTTGAAATGCAGCAATTCCCATTGGTCATCCGGCAACAGATGGATCTCGGTGGAGACTTTTTCCACGCTGAGCAGGCGGGTGGGCTGGTTGGTCTCGTTCAAGGCGAGGCCCATCTGACCGTCATTCAACACCAGCACCCGGGGAACGAACTTGAAGTCTTTCAACAGCTTATCGTCCAGTTGCACGAGGAGTTCGCGCGCTTCAAAGCGCAGTCCACCGGTCTGGTTCGTCTCGCCGATGGTGACGCCTTCGGCGACGATGCCACGGAACCAGGTCCAGCGCATGCGTTTGAACTGCAGGTCGATGCCGCGGTCGCGCAACTCAGTGAGCACCGGACCTTTGACGACTTCGGGCAGGCCGATCTGCGTGACGTAGATGAGCAGACAGACGGCGAAGAGGATCAGCGAGAGGAACGCAATCCGGCACCAGCGGAAACATACCCGGCATTTCCGCCAGAAACGGCTCTGGACGCGTTCAGCCATATCATTGTTGGGAACGCGGCGGCTTGGGCGCGTTCAAGTAACGGTCAACATACTCGTAAACATCTTGCGGCAGTTCGAACACGACCGGGGTGCCGTCCAGCAGGACCGCGGCATAGGCGCTGCGGGTAGGTGTCAAATTGCCGATGCGCAACATGCGTTTCTCTTCCGGCCCGCCATTGCGTTGTAGCGTGAGCGTGATGCCGTGCGAGCTGGCGGTGATGCCGTAACGTTCGGCTACTTGCGGACCACGGGCCACCCAGCGGGCTGCCCGCATCTGGCCGAGGCGGAAGACGGCTTCTTCCACCGCGAAAGGATTGAGGCTGCCCTGGAATCCTTCGGCGAGCGCCCAGATGCTCTTCTCATTGCGGACGAGTTCGTGCAAGCGGCCTTCCTGCTCGATGGAGATGCGTTTGACCTCGTTGGTGGCGAAAGTCCAGACCTGCCGGTCGCGCAAGTCGAACAAGGTTTGCGGCAGCTTCTGCGCCGTGCTGGACAGCAGCGCATAGGCGGAGGTCTCATCTGGCCGACGGGCATAAGTCTTCACGCCTTCCGTCGTACCCAAATCCAACTGCGCCACCACCGTGTTCGTGCCAGTGGGGGGAGGATTGGTGCCGCCCGTCAGCAGGGTGTAACGATGGACGGGATTGGCCAGACCATAGGGAGCCCAGTCCGTGACGTTGTCCTTGGTGAACTCGATGACGTCCAAGTTGTTCAAATTCTGCATCAGTTCGTTGACCAGACCGGTATCGACGACAAAGTTCGTCTCTTCCAACACCCGCCAGGTTCCATTCGTCTGACGCTGCAAGGTGAAGCTCTCATCACTTTTTATGGTGATGAAGTCCGTCGTGTTGGTCGGGAAAGTGAGCAGACGGCGGTCACGGAAATCCGTGAAAGGGCTCCGCAAAGGATCGAGCCACTGCTGGGGAGCCAGCACGACATTGGTGTGGCTGGAGCGGAGGGCAAAGATGTAATCGGGCTTGTCCGGGAATGTCATGCCGAACTGGAGGCCGAAGACGTTGTTCGTGCCCTGCCCCAGTTGCAGTTCCAATTCGGGTGGTTTGAAGCCCAGCCGCTCCAGTTCGGTGACGGGCGGATTGTCACTCACGAAGCCGGTCACCGGCCAGATGCGCCATTGTTGGATCATGTCCCGGATGCGGACGTTGTCGGCGCGGGCGGCGATCGGTTTGGTGAGGCGCCAGACTTGGTTCGTTTCGTCGCGTTGAAATTCCATCACGCGGCTGCCCGCATGGACCTCGATACGGTTAAAGGTCAGATTGGCCATCGGGATCAGGGTGGTATCCCGCCAGGCGGCGGCCGACTGGGGAAGCAGAGCGGCGATATTGGCATCGACCAGATAAGCCACGATCTCATCACCCAACTGCACATAACGCTGCCCGCCCACAGGCGTCTCGTCACCGATCTTCACCGTAAGGCGTTCATTGTTCTGAACCAAAGTGAATTGGGCGCGTGGCGGTTGCAGCCCGTAATCGGCCAGACCGCGCGGAGATTTGGCCAGCTCCGTGGCCGGGATGGTAGTGACCCAGGACAGCGCGGCGCAGCCGTCGAGGAAGTTCTTGGCCTGCTGTTGCCAGGCCGGGTAAGTCACCGGAGAGATCACGCGCCAAGTGCTGTTCGTGCGCTCCAGGGAAACGGAATTGGTTCCCACTTGCACTTCGATGCGCGAGACCAGGGCGGGCTGCAGCTTGTTGAGCAGCCGATGCTGAACGACCGTCTGGTTTTGGGAGTTTAGTCCGTCGCGCTCAAAGAAATAGACAAACGCAAAGAGCGCGGCTGCCGCCGCCACCAGACTCCATGTGTTCTTTGTGTTCATCAGTTACAATCTATCATCTTACCGCCGCCGCCGCAGCCAGACCAGCAGGCCAAAGGCGAAAACACCACCGGGCATCGCCCCCAACATGATCCAGCGCAGCAGGGTCATCTGTGAATTTGAGACGGAGAGCTGGTACTCCGTAAACGCCCGCGGGCCGATGGCACCGAGCAGGAAAGAACGGTCCAACAGCCAGTTGATGGATTGCCGGGCAAACTCCTCATTCCCCGGAGCGCTCATATATTGATTATCCAGCATGTGCGAATCGCCCACGACAACCAAGCGGGTCGTACCTCGTTGCAAGGTGACGTTGCGCAAGCCGCCTTTTTCCACCGCCACCGCCAAGGGGATCTCCCCTTTCCGGTCATCGGGTCTGGGATAGGGAGTAAGCACGCCTTTGCGGAAATCCGTGCGGGCTTCACCCGCCGGGCCGGTGGAGAAAAGCTCGGTCACTTGCGCGGAATCCACCTGCGTGGCAAACCCGGGCATCTTGCCGACCGAGCGCGGATAAAACAGGTAGAGCCGGTCCTTCGATTGGACGATCGGGTGGGAGCCCCTGTTCTCGACCATCAGCGTGCCGCTCTCCTGCATGTTCGGCTCGTCGAAGACGACATCCCGACCGGTGGCAATACCCCATTTGGCTAATAGACGCTCCCAGCCGGGGCGGGTGTAGATGTTCATCAGGAGCAGCAGGCGACCGCCGGAACCGAGATAGTTTTCCACGCGTTCAAGTTCTTCAGTCGTGGGCTCATGGATGGGACCGGCGATGACGAGCAGGTCGCAATCGGCGGGGACTTCCTTCGAGCGCTGGAGATCGAGCGCAGCGGTGCGCACGTTGCTGGCACCCAGCAGGTCGATAAATTTTTTGTAGCCGAGTTCCGAATCCTGCGTCGGGTCATGCTCCTTATGGCCGGTGAGGTAATAGGCGTTGTAGGGCCGGGCACTGCTTACGCTGAGCAGCTTGGCGGTGAAGTAGAGCTCGCCTTTGAAGGCTTTGCGTTTCACTTCCTTGCTCTTGCCCTGCAGGAGCTCGCTCATGTCCATGTCCGAGAGCTGCCCTTCGCTGACAAATTCCATGCGATCATTGGCGGCGAACAGAACCATATCCCGGCTGCCTGCTCCCAGCCGGAACTGGGTGATGATCTCGGCGGCGCGGGCCGGCTCCGTGGCGTAGTTCACGGATTCCAGTTTGATGTGCGGACTGAGCGCGGCGTATTCCTTGAGCATGGAGCTGACGTAGGGATACATCGGCTCCTCGGGGTTGAAATAGATGATGACGCGAACGTCATTCGTGAGGGACTTGAGCACCTGCAGCGTGGTGGGCGTGAACTCGCCCTGCTCCGAGTCGCTGACATGATGGCGGGTGTAATGCCGCAGCGAGAGATAGTTCACCAGCATCAGGATCATGGCCACCGCCGCGATGGCGAGCAGCACATGAAAGCCGATGAACCAGCGGCGGCCGGTGGAGAAGCTGGGAGATGAGTTGCCGGGTTCCATGCTCATTTCCACCGCCTGCTTTCCACGACCTTGAGCGTGAGATAAAGGAACATTACCGTAAGGGTGACATAGAAGGTGACGTGACGGGTATCGATGACCCCGCGCACGAAATCCCGCATGTGGTCGAACATGGAGATGTGCGCCGCCAGTTTGGAGGCCAGCCCGTCACCCAGCGGGACCATCTTGGAGACGAAGCTCAGAAAGAACAGGCACAGGCCCATCGCGAACGCATTCATCGCGGCCAGGATCTGGTTGCGTGTGATGGACGAGGCGAAGATGCCCATGGACATGAACAGGCAGCCGAGCAGGAAGATGCCCAGGAACGTGGTGGAGAGCGGGCCTGCCGCGACTGCATCCGGCTGCGAGGTGTAGCGCTTCATGATGAGCGGATACGCCAGCAGCGGCAGCCAGGTGATGAGAAAGAAAATCAGGTTGCCGGTGAATTTGGCGAGTACCACTTCCAGATCGCTGACCGGCGTGGTCATCAGCGTTTCATAGGTGCCACTGGCCCGCTCCAGCGCAAAGCTGCGCATGGTGATGACCGGGGCCGCCAGCAGGACGATGAGCCAGAAAAATGCCGTCTCATAGAACAACTCGATGATGGGCACGGCCACAGGAGTGGCGTTCAATGACTTCAGCATGAGCGTCATACTCAGGCCGAGCAGGAAGAGCACCCCGGCCATGACGGCGTAACCCGTCAGGGAAATGAAGAAGGCGCCGAGTTCGCGGCGGACCAGGGTCACGAAGGTTTGCATCTTAGAAACCCTCCTCTTCTTTGTCCGTGCGCGTGATGCGCACGAAGATGTCTTCCAGCGAATGACGGTTGCGCGTCAGTTCCCGGAGTTTCCAGCCCTTGCTGTTCACGGCGTCAAAGACCACCTGCCGCAGGTCTGCTCCGGCACGCCCGGTCAAAGAGCAGCGGAGAAATTCTCCTTCAGCGGGCGCGATGTCGAAGTATTCGATCTCGGGCAGTTGTTCCCAGCATTGCTTGAGGTCGGCTTCGGTCGCGGCGATCTCGGCGACCACCTGGCTGTCTTCATTCACGCTCTTGCGCAGGTTGTCCAAAGTATCTGAGGCCAGGATGCGGCCGGAGCGGATGATGAGTGCACGGCTGCAGGTCATCTCCACTTCCGGGATGATATGGGTGGAGATGAGGACGGTATGTTTCCCGGCCAGACTCTTGATAAGCTGGCGCACGGAACGGATCTGATGCGGATCCAGACCGATGGTGGGTTCATCCAAAATGATCAGGTCGGGTTCGTGAACGAGAGAGTCTGCCAGGCCGACGCGTTGGCGATATCCCTTGGACAGGGTGCCGATGACCTTGGAGGCGACGTCTTGCAGCGAGCATTGTTCCGTCACCACATCCACGCGTTCACGACTGCGGGCGCGCGAGAGGCCTTTGAGGCGAGCGCGAAATTTCAAGTATTCCCGCACGCGCATATCCGTGTGCAGGGGATTGTTCTCCGGCATGTAGCCGATGCGGCGGCGGACTTCATCTGCCTGGGTAAAGATGTCGTGCCCGGCAACCTTGGCTGAACCGGAGGTGGCGGCCATGAAACAAGACAGGATGCGCATGGTGGTGCTCTTGCCGGCACCGTTGGGTCCGAGGAACCCCACGATCTCGCCCGGGCGCACATTGAAGGTCAGCCCGTCGATAGCGGTATGGCCAGCATACCGTTTCGTCAGGTTGTCCACTTCAATCATCCACTCGTCGCTCATGTAATGTAATCTTGTGTCCCCATTCTTGCGGGCAGATGGCCCGGGCACCAAATGAAAAATCGCTATCTGAGGGTGATTTCCAGAGTGCCAGACTGGGGGAAGCCGTTGCGAGGGATGAGCAGGCAGTTCAATCCCAGTTTTTCTCCGGGCGACTTGGCGTGGACCAGACGGGCGAACCGGACCATGTTCGTCATGGCCTGACCGTCAACTCCTTGGACCAAAACGGCAGCTTTTTGTAATACATCCGCCAGCGGGCTGTCCTTGTCCACCTCCGTAACGACAAACCCGCTAAACTGAAGGCGTTGGCCCTTGGTCTCCTCCGGGGTCAGTTCCCGCAGGGTCAGGCCGGTGCGTTTGGCCACGAGGTCGGTATTAAAAAAGGAACTCTCCGGGATGAGATGCACGGTGATGTCACGCGTCATATCACCTTGGCGGACTTGCAATTCGACCGGCTTGGCCACGGTGGAGTTCAGCAGTTCGCGGGTGTATTCGATGAAGCTGCGGGCGGTCTTGCCGTTGATGCGCAGGACGACATCCCCTTCGCGCAAACCGGCTTTGTAAGCGGGGCTTTCCGGTTGCACCGTAGCCAGCACCAAGGGAATGGCACCGGGCTTGACCCGGGCGCCGAACCAATGGGAGCGCAAGGTTTCCGGGGTAAGCTGTGCGGCCATGGATTCGCCCACACGCTTGATGGGGATGGCGAAGCCGATACCCTGCCCCTCACTGTAAACGGCTACATTCATGCCGATGAGTTCGCCATCCATATTGACGAGCGGACCGCCGCTGTTGCCGGGGTTGATGGCAGCATCCGTTTGCAGCCAGTCCAGCACATCGAGCTTCTGATCGGCGGTCGCGGGGCGGCGGCTCTTCGAGCTGAGGATGCCTTTGCTCACGGAACCGCCCAAGCCGAAGGGATTGCCCAAGGCCACGACGCTCTCGCCGAGCAACAGATCGTCATCGCGGGCGAATTCGATCGCCTGAAACTTTTCATTCCCCTTGGCGACGATTTTCAAGATGGCCACATCACTCTGGCTGGTGCTGGTGACGCGGGTCGCCTCGTATTCGCCGCCGCCGGCCTCTTCGGAGAGTTTGACCCAGATACGGTTCGCGCGGCGGACCACATGGTCATTGGTCAGGATATAGCCGCCTTCATCGATGATGATACCGGAACCTACGCTGTAACGGCGTTCTTGCGTGCGACGACTGTAACCGAAGAACTGCTCGAAGATGGTATCGCTCGGGGTGCGGGTCTCGACCAGTGTCTCGGTGGCGATGTTGACCACGCTGGGCATCGCCTTCTGCACGGCCCTTACGGTGGCATCAAGCCGGGTGCTATTGGCGGCAGAAGTTGAGTAGCTCAATGTTGCGCCCTGCAGTCCCGGCGCACCTCCTATCGTCGATGCCAAAAAAAGGCTTAAGATTGTTTGCGACCACTTCATATACCTTATGAGACCGTCGCCAAATTCTGTAAGTTCAATAGATGGTTAAACATATAAAATAATTCGGCGTATTTATCCCCCTGCCGGACGGGCCTATCCTTTCGCAAGCCTTTGGGGCCAAACACTTCCATAGACTTGACAATGCCCCACGCGACCTCGAAAAGCAAGCGAGTGAGGAGGACATCCCAGGATCACTATGTACGTTGGCGGATGGGCGCGAGTAACCGCGCTCAATTGCACGATGCTGCCCAAAAACCACCGGCCGAGCGGCTCTTGCAGTTGATCTGGGAGCAGCAGCGGCTGCGCCGGGGGGATTTGCGCACCTTGGATGGCCGGGCCGTGCAAGTGTTGCATCCGGGCTGGCTGAATCGTGAGGCAGGACCTGATTTTCGGGATGCGGTCATCAAGTTCGCCGCGGAGGCGCCGCAGGCGGGGGATATCGAGATCGATGTAGAATCCAACGGCTGGCACGCCCACAAGCACGACGTGAATCCCTCCTATCGCGGGGTGATCCTGCATGTGGTCTGGCGGGGAGACAAGGCGGTGGCTCCGTTGCCCACGTTGGCGATGGGCGATTTTTTGGATTCGCCACTGGGCGAACTGCAGCATTGGCTGGCCAGTGATGCCCGGGAAGAACTGCCCATATCCTTGCAGGGGCAATGCTCGGCACCGTTAAAGGAACTCGAGGAACATGTCTGGCGCGATATTTTGGCCCAGGCGGCTTTGATCCGGTTGCAGGCGAAGGCGGCCCATATCGAGGCGCGGGCGCGTCAGGTGGGTTGGGAACAGGTCTTGATCGAGATGCTGTTCCGTTCATTGGGTTACAAACAGAATGTCTGGCCCATGCAACGATTGGGCGAGATCAGTCCGCAAGTTTTGGAGGCCATGGGGGGAGAGCGGTGTCCGGCATCTCTGCAAGCGGTGCTATTCGGTGTGGCCAATCTTTTGCCGGAAGATGTGCGGGAGGCGAAGCAATCCGTGGATGCGTATGTGCGCCATCTGTGGGATATCTGGTGGCATCGGCGCGACAGTCTGGAAGAGCAGATCCTGCCACGTGAGGTCTGGCGGTTTAACGGCATCCGTCCGGCGAATCATCCGCAACGGCGGCTTGCCTTGGCGGCACATTGGCTGGCCCAGAAAGATCTCGCCACGCGCTTGGAGGAATGGCTGGCCCAAAAGGTCCGCAAGCAGGATCTGGTGTCCTCCCTGCTGGAGATCATGCAGGTGGAGAAGGATGATTTCTGGTCGTCGCGCTGGACATTGAAAGCCGCGCGCATGACCCAGGAGCAACCCTTGCTGGGTGAGACAAGGCTCTCCGATGTGGCCATGAACGTGATCTTGCCTTGGCTGTGGGTGCGCGCTTCCAAGGGGCACAACAGCGAATTACTGGATGAGGCGGAAAACCGTTACCTGAGCTGGCCGCGGGCGGAGGATAACTCGGTGCTGCGTCAGGCGCGGCGACGTCTCTTAGGGCATTCCACACCGGGCGTCCTGAAGAGTGCGGCGGAACAGCAGGGTTTGATCCAAATCGTGCGGGATTTCTGTGACCACGCGGATGCGACCTGTGCGAACTGCCCTTTCCCGGGGTTGGTGGCGTCGTTACCGAAGTGAGGCAGGCTAACGTGCGGCTTTGAGCAACGCTTCGGCGTGAGTGCGGGCTTCGGTGGATTGGCCGCCGAGCATGCGGGCGAGTTCACTCACGCGAGCTTTGGCGTCCAGCAACTCTAGTGAAGTAGTGGTGCGGCCCTCAGCGACCTTCTTGGAGACGACGTAGTGGGCATCGGCACAAGCTGCCACGGGCGCAAGGTGCGTGATGCAAAGGGCCTGCCGGTTCGCACCGATTTGGCGCATCTTGTCACCCACGGCATTCGCGGTCTCGCCGCCCACATTCGCATCCACTTCATCGAACACGAGCACCGGGATCTGGTCGTGCGCGGCCAATACCGTTTTGAGCGCAAGCATAACGCGAGCGATCTCACCAGAGGAGGCGATGGCACGAAGCGGATGCGCGGGTTCGCCGGGATTGGGGGCGAAGAGAAATTCAATCGTGTCCAAGCCGGAACTGGCGGGCAGCTTCTCGTTTGAGACTTCAGTGGCACTCTCGATACGGACATCGAAATGGCTTTGCTGGAAGCCCAGATCGTTCAGCTGAACCACCACGGCTTTGCTCAATTTCGGCACGAGCTTCTTGCGCTTGGCGCTGAGATCCTTGCCAGTTTCGAGCAGCTGTTTGTTCAGCTTGGTGATGGCGTTATTGATGCGTTCCAGTTCCGCGTCGCGACTTTCCAATTGCTGCAGTTTCTCCGCGGATTCATTTCCGAAAGCGATGACTGCTTCCAAGGTGGAGCCGTATTTGCGCTTGAGCGAGTGGATGAGATTCAGGCGTTGCTCCACCTCGGCGACGCGTTCGGGATCTATATCCACGCGGTCGGCGTATTGGTTGAGCTCATGCTGCAGATCGTTGAGGCTGGAGACGATAGTGGCATGCTGTTCCGTGAGAGAACCCGTGGAGGAATCGATGCGCTGCAACTCATGCAACACACGACCCACGGCCCCGAGTTGATCCATGATGTTGCCCTCGGCCTCCGAAAGAGCGTCGATGGCGCTACGGCTTAATTCCAGCAGGCGGACGGAGTTGGTGCCGCGTTGGTATTCCTCATCCAGCCCCGCCTCCTCATCTGGTTTCAGGCGCGCGGCGGTGATCTCATTCACCTGATGTCGCAGGAGGTCTAGCTGTTGCGCGTAGGTCCGTTCATCGATGACGAGATCGGCCTTGCTGGCTTCGAGTTCCTGCCGTTGCTTTACCAAGGCGGCGAACTGGGCCCGCGCCTCAGCGAGGCCGCCGAAGGCATCGAGAATCTCCAACTGTTTGGCGGCATGAAGCAACGACTGGTGTTCATGCGGGCCGTGCATATCCACCAGCCACTCGCCCAAAGAACCGAGCGTATTGAGCGTGGTGGGCGAGCCGTTCACGAATTGGCGGTTCGTGCCGGTGGCCGTGAAGGTGCGCTTGATGACGAGTTGGCCATCTTCGCAAGGTTCCAGTCCGTTCTCTTCCAGAAATTCCGGCAGCGGGGCTTTGAGTTTGCTGATGTCGAATGCGCCTTCCACCGTGCAACCGTCCGTGCCACTGCGGATGAGCGTGCGGTCGGCCCGTTCACCGAGCAGGAGGTTCAACGCACCGATGATGATGGACTTGCCCGCGCCGGTCTCGCCCGTGAGGGCGTTGAAGCCGGGGCGGAACTCCACCGTCAGGTCACTGACCAGGGCCAGATTCTTGATGCGCAGGGTGGTTAACATGCCGCTTTCGTACGCCGGGAATCTGCCGGGATTGCCAGCGCGGAGCAAAAGAATTTTGGATTAAGAACCTGTTTCAAACAGGCTCTAAGCGACTGGATACGACGACTCAGACGGGTTTGATGCCGCGCCGGGCCAGTTCGGCCAGTGTCCATTCGTATTCGTTGACCAACTGGTCCACTACATTGCGCTTCTTCATCGTGTCGGGCATCACCTCCCAGGTGTAGGTCTCCATCTCGATGTGCGGGCACAGGGTCGGTTCCTTGGCCAGGATATCCAAGACGCCTTGGATATGATCCGAGGTGCTCTCGTAGATCGCCGTTGGTTCGCTTTGCAGGGGGATGTGGAAATGGATGCGCCACTCGAGCTGCTTTTGCACCTCGGGTGAGGTGGTCCACCCTGCCGCTTCATCCAGCGCCACATCGAGGTCTTTGTAGCGCTTGATGGTTCCGGCACTGTCGCGCTCGATGACTTGGTGGAAATATACGGTATCCACGAATGACCGCAGGGCAGCGCGCACTTCGGGCGTGGGACGGACCTTTAACGCGGAGCTGAAATGCAGCTTGGATATCTTCACGCCATGGGCTTTGAACCGGGCGATGACGTCCGCTGGCTCCTCGTATTCGATGGCGAGGTGGCAGTTGTCATAGTTCACGCCGAGATGTTCGCTCAAGCGGGCATCATTCGGGCGGTCATCGCGCAATTGCTGATAGAACTGCACCATCTCTTCGCTGGTCTCCAGATAGCAGAGCGGTTCGGGCTCCAGACCGAGGTGAAGCTTCTTGCCCGTGCTTTCACTCACCTGCGCGATATGTTCCACGGTGCGCCAGAGGTTGCGGCGCATCGCGGCAATCTGTTCTTCGCTGGTGATGAATT
>CAZRGY010000012.1:0-15774 GCA_964599715.1 uncultured Verrucomicrobiota bacterium
GTTACCGTATTGAATATCAACCCTGACCCCGCTTAAATCCCGCCATGCACCAACCCATGAAATCGCTCACCCTTTCCCTGCTCCTGTCCGTTTCCGCCGTTTATTCCACCCACGCCGGTCTCGCGGATAAAACCCTCGATGTCTATTGGATCGATTCCGAGGGCGGCGGTTCCACCCTCATCGTCACGCCCGCCGGTGAATCCTTGCTCATCGACAGCGGCAATCCCGGCGGACGCGACTCCGCACGCATCGTGAAGGTCGCCAAGGAAGTCGCTGGTTTGCAGAAGATCGACAACCTCCTCACCACCCATTTCCACATCGACCACTTCGGCGGCGCAGCCGAGGTCGCCCAGCAGATTCCCATTGGCACCATCTGGGATAAAGGCGTCCCCGAGACCAATCCGGATAACAACCCGCGTGATACCCGCTTCCCCTTGATGATCAAGCCTTACAAGGAGATCAAAGCGGACCGCCAGGTCATCCGCCCGGATGACACCATCCCTTTCAAAGCCAGTGCCGATGCTTCCGTGGCCAAGCTGAACGTCCGCTGCCTCGCCGCCCATCAAGTCTTCACCAGCAAAAAGCCGCAAGGAGCCAATGCCCAATGCGACGGCATCAAACTCAAGGACAAGGACAAGAGCGACAACGCGAACAGCGTCGTGACCCTGGTTGAATTCGGTGGCTTCCGTTTCTTCAATGGCGGCGACCTCACGTGGAATGTGGAAGGCGAACTCGTCTGCCCCATCAACCTCGCCGGCACCGTGGACGTCTATCAGGTAAACCATCACGGCCTCGACGTGAGCAACAACCCGCTCCTCATCAAGAGCCTGTCACCCACCGTCTCCGTGATGAACAACGGCACCACCAAAGGCTGCGGCCCTGAGACCTTCGCCACCTTGAAATCAACGCCTTCTATCAAAGCGATGTATCAGGTGCACAAAAACCTCCGCCCGGACGGCAACGTGAACAACACCGTGAACGAACACATCGCCAATCACGAAAAAGACTGCGCCGCCCACTACATCAAGATGTCCGTGGCCCCCGATGGCAAGAGCTACACCATCAGCATCCCCTCCAGCGGCCACCAGCAGACCTTCCAGACCAAGGCGAAGTGATCCGTCTCCAGAATTAGATAAACCAAAAGCGCTGAAACGGTTCACGTTTCAGCGCTTTTGAATTTGAATGTCTCTTACGGTTGCCGGACCCGGTAATACCGGTTCGGCACACCCGGCGCCGAATCCGTCACCGTCTTCACCGTTCCATCGCCGTTCTCGGTGGGCAGTAATTGCCAGTTGGGGTTCAGCAACGAGTCCGTATACTCCACGATGTAGCTCTGCCCTGGCTCCGTCTCGAACGAGATGCTAAAATCATTTCCCACCTTCTTCGGGGCGAACACCAGCAACGGCGGCGTGATCCAGTAACCTACACTGACGGAGAAACGTGTCTCACTGACCAACCCTACACCTGCCTGCCCGGCCGTGCCGCTCACGCTGAAAGTCCCGCCACTGCTGTCTGTCACCGCACCTCCCGCGATGACGCTCCGTACTAAGGTGAATCGACCTCCGCTCTGCGCGTACCCGCTGGCAGCGCAAAACAGCAAACTCACGAGTAGTAGTAAATGTTTCATTGGTTCGCACCTTTCTGTTGCTGCGTCAGGGTCGCCACGGCTTTCTCCAGATTTTCCAGCCGCAGTTGCAACGCGGCGATCGTGGCATCCTTCTCCTTCACTACCTCGTTCAAACCTTGGATCGCGGCCAGTGCGATGCCGCCCTGGTCCACTGTGTTGATGTGCTTGTCATCGTTACCCAGGCTGAATGCTGCATGAAAATCCTGGGCCATGGGCCCGACATGCTGCGCTCCCGTATCCGTTTTGAAATTCCAGCGCGAGATCGGCAGACCGGCGACTTTCTCAAGTATTTCCCGGCTGTCTATCCGGGCGAAATTCTCCTTTGCCGCCCGGTCACTTGTTTGGTTAAGGCTCGTGCAGGTGATAGGACCATTCACGGTCAATTGCCCCAGCGGAATCAAAATACCGGAGCCGCTGGCCGTGATGGATACAAATCCACCAGCCCCATTGGGCAAAACGACTCCATTGGCGGAACTCAGGCTTACACCGTCAACAATGATGCCCTGATTGTTGGCGCTGATTGTGCGATTGCCGCCAGGAGAGGGCAAACTGAGGGTCGACGCGGTCAGACTGCCATTGATCTCGACGCTGGAGTCGATCGCAACGCCTTGGCTAAAGCCGCTGATCGAGCGGTTGCCATTCGGCGACGGCAGGAGGATACGGCTGTTGCCGATGACGATGTCATCTACGGTGATGCCATCGGTGCTCGCCTTGATCGACCGGTTGCGGTCGGTGGCCGGCATGATGATTCCGTTGGCAGTGCTGATGCTGATCCCGTCCACCAAGATACCTTGACTGTCGCCGACTATTGCGCGGCTGCCTGCTCCACTGGGCAAGGTGATTCCCGTGTTGGCACTGACGCTGATGCCATCAAGATTGATACCCAGCGTAGTAGCGGTGATCGACCGGTTACGATCCGAGGCGGGCAGGACAATTCCACCCGCCTCACTGATGCTAAGATCGCCGCTGTGAAACTCCACGGCTTCCAGACCGCCATTGACCAAAACACCCTCGGAGGACAGGCCGAAGACCAAGCTGTCATTAAAACTGAACTTCAAGAAATCCGTGACATCATCGTAAGTTCCCACTTCCGCATTCCAAGTCGCCGTGCTCAGCATGGCTGCCGTGCTGGCATGCAGCGCATAGGGCACTGGCGCCAAAGGCGTGCGCGGCGTCAACACATTCCCTTCCACACTGATTTCCATCCAGCGCGACGCACCATCAAAAACTCCACCGAAATCTAATGAAACGTTGAATTGCCCGTTCGTGATGAACTGGCTGGCCAAAGTCACCGTCGGCCCCACCTGATTGCCGCCGCTCAGCTGGTCATGCAGTTTGAACACTATTGAGTAATTGCCGTTGGCGTTCGTCCCACCATCACGCAATTGTCCTTGGTAGGTAAAGGCGGTGGCGCCTTCGCCAAAAGTGGTGGGTATGGTGGAGAGATACAAGACCGCCAGTGCAAACAGCCACAATCTTCTTAAAACCGAAATGCAGTTTTTCATAAGGAGGTAAGGTTGGAGGCTTGCAAGTATTAGGTTTGCCACCCCTTCATCCTCATGCCGACAGATTTCCTCCGCTCTTACAATATATATTTCAGCCCTACTTGGGTGCCGTTAGGCACTGCCCGCTGAAAATTAAAACTCCGGTGGCCCGTTCGGCGTCTTGTTCACATCGTACCAGAACTCCGGCTGACCGGGAATGAAGTCCACGACCTGCTTCTGTGCGCGGAGTTTCTCCTGAAGTTTCGGCACATCCACTTCATGGACGGTTTGCTTCGCCTTGGCCGCCATGGCAGCGGCGACACCGCAGGCATGCCCCGCGATCATCCACACACTTTCCAGCCGATAAGAACAGAAGGCGACATGCGTGAGGCTCGCCGCGCCAGGCACGAGAAGGTTCTCGCACTCGGCCTTCTTCGGTGTGAAAGCGCGATAGGGCATCTGGTAGGCGCGGCTCACGCGCCAGATGCGGCCTTCATTCACGAATTCAGTAGGTGACAACGCCACGCGTTGCACGTGGTGGCTGTCGATGAAATGGCTGCTGATGCCGATGCTGTCCGGTTTGCGACGGTTCTCCTGCACATCCATCTGCGTGACCACGTATTCCCCGCGCATCCGCCGCGCCTCACGCACGTAGAGTTGGTAAGGCAGGTTGCCATTATCCTTGAACTCTTCTTTGTGCAGACCCCATGACTTCATCTCCTTCCGCACATTCTCCGGCACACTGGCTTCATTCGCCAGGAAATGCAGCAGACCGAGCGTGTAGTCCCAATGATCTTGGATGATCTGCTCGCGCTTCGGATAATCCGCATCCGGATAATCGAACTGCCCGCCAAAGTGCCCGATGGAGATCACCGCCGCCTGCTTGTTGTTCACCTCATACTTGCCATTACGCCGCGCGTAAAAGTCGAGGATGTCGGTAAGCTTCACCGCTTCTTTCTTCGCCGTCTTCTCGTTGAACCAGTTCTCGAGCAATTGATAGCGCTTACGGTCATAATGCTTCGGGGTCGGGATGGGCACTTGCAGTTTCGGATCTTTGGCGAAGCACAGGCGGAAATTGTAATTCATCGGCGCCCGATGCGCCTCGCCTTCCTTCAAGTCTTTCGCCCACGCACTGATGCCCGGAAGCAGGTTGCCTTGCGCATCCACTGTGGCCGCCTTGCGCGGCGTTTTGTCGAATCGGATGCCAGCGGCTTCTTCGCCGAACTCGGCTTTGCTTTCACGACCGATGGCATACTTCACGCCCGCGCGAGCCATCAAGTCACCTTCATAACTGGCATCGATGAATATCTTTGCCGAAAGTTTGAGCCCATTGCTCATCGTGATGGATGTGATCTTGGCTCCGGACTTCTCCACCTTTTCCACCTGGATCCCGAACACCGTCTCGACCCGCGCTTCGTTCAGCATGTCCAGATACACTTTCTCCGCCACACTGGACTCGAAGAAATAGACGGTATTCAGCCGGTCACCCGGCTTGAGCGGGCCTTGCTCCGCTTTCGTTTCCTCATAGTACTTGCCGAGCCGCCCGTAAAACTCGTCGGCAAAACCACCGATCGTCCACTTGAGCATGTGCTCGCTCTCCGCCGTATTGATGCCGCTGGTACTGAGGCCACCGACGTGCTTCGTCTGCTCGATCAACAGCACCTTTGCACCCTCACGCGCCGCATGGATGGCCGCCGCGATGCCACAAGGCACACCAGAATAAACGATGACATCGTAGTTCTTAGGACCAGCAGGAATCGGGGAAATCGCATGGGCTTCACTGGCTAGCAAGGCCCCGGCTGCGGCGGTTCCGGAAAGATGAAGGAATTGGCGACGGTTCATGTGCTTGCTTGCCCACTGAAAACTACTTGTTCAATGCCTCGACATTCGCCGCCTTGTGCAGCTTCATCATCTCCTTCTCGCTGAGGGCGCGATCAAACACCGCTAGTCCGCCAAACTTCCCGATTGTCGCCTCTTTGAGCATCGAGCCCACGGCGTAACGCGCTCCCACCGTGAAATCCGATCCGCCGATGCGGTCCTTGTGCTTCTCCGGGTCCAGCTTGAAGATTCCGCGCCCGTGATAATACGGGTTCATCCCGCGGTCTTTTCCGTCCGGGCCTTCTTTCGTGAAGTAAGGGTCAGTGCGTTTGTGCTTCACGGGATCAAGTTCCATCTTGTCCAACACCCCGTTGATATAGGCGCGGATGTATTTGCCATCATAGGTGAAAGCCAGCGTGCACCATTCTTCCGTCGGAACCTCATGCGCCGTAGCCGCATAATCCGCACACCAAGGAAACGCGCTGCCATCCGCCCGACGCGTCACGCCGCCTTCGCTGGAGATGTGCGGCACGAGTTTGTTCGGCCCGCCGTAAGTCGGCATGTTCATGAGCATCGCGTATTGCCGTGTACCCGTGTCATCGTTCGCGCCCTTGCCCTCGCTCCACATCCCCGCGATGGTCCGGCTCTGCTTCAGGTTCACGATGCGCACCACGGCGAACATGCTCACCTGCGCCTCGGGTCCGCCGATGTTCAGATCGCCCGTCTCCGCATAAGGGATGGCGAAATACTGCTTCCCGTTCAGGTCCGCCGCATAGCCAGAAAAAGGCCCGCCTTCCACCCGCGCGATCGGCCCGCCGACCTCTTTCATCGGATGCTTTTCCTTCGTGCCGGTAGAACTGCGCGGCTGTCCCGCCTCTTCACCAAATGTCCAGAAGGCGACAAGCCCCGGGGTCTTCTCAATCACTTTGGATTTTCCGACCGGCTCAGCCGCGTCCAAGTGGAAAACTGAAATGACCGACAGCAATCCCGCTGTCAGAACGAATGCGAATGGTTTCATACAGATAGAAAAATAAGGGCTTTATCAGACGGGCAGATTGCTCTTCACCACTCCCATCGTGATGCGCTGCCGTTCTTCGACGATTTTCGCAGCTTTGGCCACCTTGGCTTTCGCGCCTTTCGGATCTTTCACCAGACTCAGCACGGTTTCGGTGAGCTTGGCGACTTCATCTGGTTTATCCACATCGAAGAGCCAGTCGCCCAACCCGATGTCGCGCCACATGAAGCCTTTGCTGGTCTGTTCCTCGAAGCGGCACACGATGGCCGGGATACCGTTCCCGATGCACATGATGGGCGAATGCATCTCCAGTCCGAAGATGCCGGAGGATTTCAGATACGTGCTCAACGCCACGTCCGTCAGCCAGAATTTCTCGTGCCACACCACCTTCGGTTTCACATCCGCTGGCAGCTTGTCGTAGATGTCTTCCTTGGTGATGGTCATTTGCGTGGCATCTTCCGGGCAGAGCAACACCTTGTGATCCGTCTGCCGCACCACGGCGATGACCGCATCGCGTAGCGGCTTGATGTCATGCTCGCGCATCTCCTGATTGCGCGCATGGCGTTTCTCATCCTTGGCGCGACCCGCCTTCACCAGCCAGTAGGGCGTGTAGCGGTAGCGTGCGAGGCAGCAAAGAAACTTTTTATCCTCCAGCCCGTTCGCCTTCAGGAATTCCACTGCCGGGCCATCGCGACGCAGATCCACGGCGAACGCGCCATCCGGTCCGAACTCCATGATGGGGCAATTGATACCTTCCGACTTCGCTTTGGCCAATGACACCGTGTCGCGGAAGTAGAGGAACTTCGCCTGACTCATCAGTGCCTGCTGTTCTTTCGAACCGCCACCATACGTGATGCCATAGACGCCGAACGGTTTGCCCGTGCGCTTGAACACCGCCGCTACATCGCGATATGCCACCATGGAGGGGCCGGAGCCGTGCAGCAGGAAGTCACACCACTCGATGGCTTCCTCCAGCTCTTTTACTTTCGTCACGCCATCCGCATTGATGCTGCCCTTCACAAACTTCAATTTCGGAAAGCGCTTGTGCTCCATCTCGATCACCTCCGGGGTGATATCGCCCGAAGCCCAGAGAATCACTTCGGCATTCGGGATATACTTTTCGATGAGCGCCAGCACACCCGGGGTGTGCGCGATATCCCCGATGTTTACGACCTGCCAGGAGGAGCGCAGCAGGATGCGCGGGGCACGCTTCTTTTCGGCGGAAATTGCGGTGCTGGCAAGGACCGCGGTGGCCAGGGTGCTGGCGAGAAATTTTCTGCGATTCATGATTAAAGACTATTAGTCCCTAATCCCCTTCTTTGGACAAACTTTAAAGAAAAATTCGCCCGCTCAGCAGCAGCTTTAGGCCAACAAAGCCAACCGGTCTGTAAACATCTTTTGGTAGATGCCGAAGGCTTCTTCGCCAAAGCAGACAAATTTCACCTTTTCAATGCTGCTGTCAGCTTGAAGAAACTTGATTGTCTCATCCAGGGCGATCGCCGTCGCATCCTCGATTGGAAAACCGTATGCTCCAGTGCTGATGCAGGGAAACGCGACGGTTTTCGCCGACAGCGTCGTGGCAACTTTCAGGGCATTATGATAACACCGGGAAAGTTTTTCCGGTTCACCCCGCTGCCCATCGCGGTAGATGGGACCGACGGTATGGATGACCCACTTGGCCGGCAGGTTATAGCCTTTCGTCGCCTTGGCTTCGCCTGTTGGACACCCACCTAAACTGAGACATTCCTCGTAAAGTTCGCGACCGGCCGCAGTATGTATGGCCCCATCCACTCCAGCCCCTCCCGTAAGGGAGCTGTTGGCCGCATTGACGATGGCGTCCACCTGCTGCTTGGTTATGTCACCCGTTACAATCTCAACCCGGTTTCGCATGCAATTGAACAATGAACCATGAATCGTACCATATCAAATATGAAAGCGACCCTACGCGAGGAAAAAGATTCATGAGGAATCGCAGAAAGTGACTTGTCAGCCTTCATTCTTGCCTCAAAAATTCCCGCCGACGTGGCGCTTGCTTTGCATTTTTTGAACGGCGCGAATAAGGGCGGGGAATTCCCTGTGCCCGATGGCGGCGCGCTGCCCCTCTACCGCACTGATAACGACGACATCACCCTCACTCCGGCAGACGAAAGCCAACGTTTCGCTGTGGTGACTGGTTGGGGCGATCGGGCGGCAGTTCGCAGTCTGAACTCGGGTGAGTTTGTTCAGGTAAACCAGGAACAGGTGGCTCAGGCCGAGCTGAAGGAAGGCGACCGCCTGCGCCTGGGAAAAATCCTGGTGCTTGTCGTATCCATCACCCGCTTCAGCATCTCCGCCCAACGACCCAGCGGGGAGACTGAGATCCATTTCGTCAGCAAGGTCCGCACCCGGGGCCAGGAAGAGCGCACCATGGGCCTCTCCGGGACAATCGCAGAAACTCCCGTGCCTGACCTGCTCCAGTTCCTCTGCCGTTATGGACGCTCGGGTGTCTTGCGTATCGAGAACTTGCCCGTGGTCGGGCGTATCCACATGCGGGACGGCCATATCCGCTATGCCTCGATTGACGACAGCGATTTGCCACCCTTGCGTGCTTTGCACCGGATCTTCCGTTGGAGCAAGGGCACCTTCGTCTTCGAACAAGGCCCGGTTTCGCCCCAAGCTGACGAGATCGAACTCTCTGCTGATAACGCCATTCTTGAGGGTCTCCGCCTGATGGATGAGATGCGTTCCCTGGAAGAACAGTTGCCGCCCTGGGAGAGCAGACTCTGCCTGAGCGGCAGTCTGTCTGGCTTGCAGGCAGGTCTTCCCCCGGATGAGATGCAAGCCCTGCTGCTGGTGATGGAGCTTAATGTAGTGGGCCGGGTCATCGATCAGATGCCGGATGACCTGACCGCCATCTCAGCCTTAGTATCCTTGCTCAAGCAAAAGTTTGTCGTCCTCGAGAGCTGATCTTTAAAAATCTATGCCGCTGCTGAATTGAGGGTAGAATGCCTCCCGGTCAGACGCCATACTCCCGGTGCTTTCCCGGCTTCCAATTTGAACTGTTCTTGTAGTTGCCCCGCACACCGCTCATCCACCAAGATGGTATCTGGTTCGCATCGCGCATTCAGTTGATATGCTTTGCCTACCGCCTCGCCCCATACTTCATAATAGTAGCTGGCCCGGCCGATCACACTGCCGGATATGCTCCCTGAGGCAAGCGTGATGCGCAGATGGATGTCCGTCTTCATTTGCACCCGCAACAAAGGCATCACATGTTGCAGCTTCAGGGCGATGTCACCCACCGTGACCGCGTGGTCATCCCGTTCCACCAGCAAGCCGGTAACAATGATGAACTGCCCTGGGCTGATACGGATCTTGTCCGATTTATTGAAGCGGGCAAGCCAGTCAAGCGTCATGGAAAGCTCGGTCAACACGGAGGCTGTCTGCTTGGCTGGCAATTGCTGGGCCAGTTTATCGTAATCGACTACCTCCACCAACAGCACGGAAGCTTCGCCCCGTTCATCCACGCCTCCGGGTTCACCTTGCCGGATGCGGTTGGCGGCCTCTTGCGGCAGGGCCCCGTTAAGTATTTGCTCCAGCCTTTCCCGCTCGGCCCGCATCATATCGAGCAGCGCTTTCTCCTGGTCGCGCATTCGCTTCTTCACCACCGAAGCTTCGATGCGCGCTTTCAACAGGACCGGATTAAAAGGCTTGGGTATGTAATCTTCCGCACCGATCTCGATGCAGCGGATGGTCACCTCCATCTCGTCCAGTGCGGACAGCATGATCACCGGGATGTGCCCTAGGCCGGGATCGGCCTTGAACTGCTCCAGATACTCGTAACCGTTGGATCCAGGCATCACCACATCCATCAGGATCAGATCCGGTTTGCGCTTGTGCGCCAGCTCCAGTCCCTCCTTGCCGCTCTCCGCCTCCACCGTCACATACCCATAGCGCTCCAACCGGCGGCAGAGCATGTCCCGGTTCATCTCATTGTCGTCGATGATCAAGATCACCCCTTCATCCTTTGGGATTGCTGGAGGGTCTTCCATCAACCACCGGGTGCGGTGCTTGGATTGCTCACTCTGCAAGCACCGTTCCACCCGCTCCTTTAAGGACGGGCTCTCAAACGCATTTTGCAGATTCTTCGCCGCCCCGATGATTTTCTGCAGATCCGGCACCAGCCGCTTGTCTCCCAGTTCCACCGCGATCTCCTGGCAAAGCTCGGCATAACCGATGATCAGGTTCAGCGGACTGCGCATCTCAAAGCACATCGTGTCCAAATCCACCCGGCCCACCATCAGCTTCCACGGGGCCAGCCCCTCATTGATCAACGCCAGCAATTGTCCGCCGATAAGATGGATGCGCTCCAAGTCCGGTTGTAATGCCTGTGCCGAGCGCCCCTCCACATCTTCCATCAACATCTCGGTATACCCCAATACTTGGTTCAAGGGGGTACGCAGACCATGACGCAATGCATTGAGCGAATCAGTGACATTGATCAAAGACTCCGTGGCACCTTCTTTGGCGGGAGGCTTAAACGAATTGGATGACTTGTTTTGTGATTCCGCCATGGCGCGTGACGGGCATAGACAACAGCCAAAGGCAGCCCTGTCGTGTGATCCCCTCACGCTCAGCGGCCATTCCCCAGCCGCGTTTATTAAACACGTCTGGCGGATATTTTCTAACAATTTCTATTAGCAAACTGCATTTGTTGCCTTTACGACACTGTGGTAAAAATCATGCAGTTCACTCATACCGGAATTGTGCGGTGGCTTTGCAATTCTTGTCCGCCGAGACCCTTACCCAATAGGCCTGCAGGGCGTCCGGAAAATGATGCGTCATCGTGGTCTTGGCGGGCACCTCGATATTTGCATATGTCTGCCATACTCCCGTGCCGGTGATATCCACTTCTATGCGCACCTTCATCGCGTGCTTCGCATCATGCTCGAGGAGCACAGATTTCTTGTCATAACCCGTCATCAGATACGGTTCGGAGACTTCACCCGCTTTGACCTCGGTGTCCTTCCACGGCCCACCCACTCCGCGCACCTTGCCGAAGCTCCACAGGTCATCCACCGCCCCGGCCCATAGGGCCACTCGGCCGTCTTCCGAGCGGATGATATGCTCTGATTTCTTAGGCGCCCCATCGCTGATACCCGTCATGATGAGCAACCCGCGATAGCTCGTGTAATCTTTGATACGCCGGTTGTGCGTCGTGATCGGACGTATCTTCGCAAACCCACCCGCATTCTCAGCCGGCAGCTCGTAGAATGTCCCATGGCAATTGAAGAGATCCCGCTCCGTGCAAACTTCGCGATCGATCCGTTCATCCCCCAAAGCTCCCGGTGCATCGAACGCCGCATCCCCCTTCGGCAACCGCCAACGCTTGCCCTTGTCGTCAGTGAAAATCACTGAAGCCTCATCGACTTGGAACATCCCATGCGGGATCGCCACATTCTTCTTCAGCCAATCCTGGGCCTGGGGGTCAACGACTCTTACCAGTTTCAGATCCGCCCCCAACTCGAAGTAACCCTCGTCACTCAGCTCGCCCTTGTTCGCACGTACAGCCGCAAAGTTCAGCGTGCGCAGGTTATCTCCACGCGCCCGGATGAGTCCGCCCGAAAGGCTCTTGTCCTTCACCGTGGCGATTCCCGCGAACTTGTCGCTCGCCTCATTGGAACGCTTGTCCTTGTTGCTGTAGTTGAAGAACGCCGTCGCCTTAACGCAATCGCGATCCACGCTCACCCGTACCCACGCGCCCTTGTCCTTGGGCGAGAACTCCAACCAGCGATACCCTTTGGCCGGCACTTCGATCACGCATAGTCCTTTCCACTCACCCCGACCTTTGCGGTCGACTTCCAAGGTGAACTTCACCGGCTTGTCATGGTCATGAGCCAGGTGCACCCCGCGTTGCTCATAGCCATCGAAGAGGAACGCATCCGAAGGCGTGTTCGCCTTCACCGTTTCGTCATACCAGACCGCCCCGCGGCCCAAGGCACTGCCCAAGTGATCGATCTGGTCCGGCTCCACAAACCACAAGTTCGACTGCGATTGCCCCGGCCCTGCGATATTCCCCTTCGCCTTGCGCTTGTTCAGGAACTCGTTCTTCGCCGTATCATCACAGCCGAACACCACCTTGCCTCGCCATTCCGTGAAATCGCCAATCACCTTCAGATAGTTCGAACGCGGCGCGATGCCCTCGGAATCTTCAAAACTGAAATCTTTCGGAAATTTCCAAAACGTCCCGTGCATCGTCATCAACAGGTCGCCCTCACCGATATCGCGGATGCGCGGCCACTCCGTGTTCCAGCCATGTGCGCCATCATAACTATGACTTCCCTTCGGCAGGCGATACGCGTGCCACTGCCCCTTGTCCAACAGCATCAGTATAAGTGAGCGGTAATCCCAGCCCACCGCCCAGATCGGATCTTTCTCCGGCCGGTCACTCCCATAGATTCCTCCCGGTCCCGTCACTTCCGTGAACTGGTTCCGGCGCACGATATTCCAGTTGGTCCCCTGCCACTCCGCCAGCACACCGGAGGGGATGGACGGGTCCACCAATGCCTTCGCCCCATGCTCACCATTGTTCGCATAGATCAAACGTCCCTGCCCTGAGTAAAGCCCCTTGCCATGATATCCCGGCAGATCGGCTTTCGGCGCATCTGCGTTCTTCAACTGCTCATCCGCATACAGCATCTTCACCGCCAGTGTCTTCACATCCACTTCGTAAAGTCCCTCCTCCATCGTGGCGTAATAGACCTTGTTTTCCGGATCGGTCAGATGCCGCGCATTGCCGGTATGCCGGCCAAACATCTCGGTGTAAGGAATCGTCCGCACCTGCCCTTCTTCATCGCTCACATAGGGTCCGATGAACAACTGCTCCGACTCGCGATGGATGAACCGGTTGGCTGGCGTGCCACCGATGCTTTCCGGCCTTACGACCATATTCAGATTCTTGTCGATCTCATACAGCTTGTCCGAAGACCCCTTGGGCTGATGCGGCGCATAGGTGATCACCCACAAACGATCCGCCCATGGCACCACCGCTCCCGTGCCGCACTCACCCTCATTGTTGAAATAGGCCAGATGCGGATAGATTCCTGAGATGCTCCGTGGCTTCTCTGCTGCCGAAACGGAAATCGCCAACCCTAGACTCAAAACCAATGCCGACACCATGCCAACACGCTGTCTATAGAAAGAAACATTCATTTGCTTGAGGTAAAGAGTCCACCCAATGCCAGCTTTGGACAATGCAAATAAAAAGCAAAACGCACCATCGGATCACAATTTCCCGATGGTGCGTCAAGTCGCCCTGTGGAGCTTTCAAGTCTCAAAATCGCAGGACTGACTTACAATCCCGCATCCGCCTTGCGCCGCTCCACGCGATCCGCCGTGATGCCATCGATACTGAGAGTGATGCCACCCACCGACAGGAATTCCACTTTGGAATCCGTCCTTAAGATGGCCAGCGAAAGTGTATCCAAGGGTGCCAGCAAAGTTTTGCCGTCCGTCTTGTAGAGCTTCTGCTTCCCACTCTCGATGATCCGGATGCTTTCGAACGTCTTCGACTCGCCGATGGCCGGGGTGCCATGCAATTCACCTAGTATGATATGCACCCTCTTGCCGTCCCGCTTGGTATAGATCGCCTGGGCTTGCAATTCATAGCTGTAAAGCAATTCGCCGTTTTTATCATAGGCATCGTAGATCTCCACACTGGCCGCCGGCCGCACCTCCAGGCTCTGTGCGATGAAAAGCCGCTCACTCAACGCCGGATGTGTCACGCTGGCAAACTTTGCATCGGCGATGGATTCCTCCACCTCCTGGCTGGTGCGGATCTTCTTCAATACCGTGTTCAAAACCTCCCGTGATTTCCCTTGGCTTTGCAGATAGATCAGGGAAAAGACATCCGCCTGTATCTCATGTTCCTTGGAATAACCAATCAACGATATCTGTGCCGCCAGATTCGCGAGCAGCACACTCACCGTCCCGGCAGCCGAGGTGACTGTGACCACATCCGCACCATTGGCCGCCGCCCCTGCCGCCGCTCCTGCGGTCACGATGGTGGCAAATATGGCGGCAGATTTGGCGTCTCGAACTGCCTTCAGATACTCCATCAGCCCATGTCGCAACTCCACATGAGCTATCTCATGCGCCAGCACTGCCTCCAGTTCATCTTCACTCTCCAGGGCTTCTATCAGGCCGCGGTTAACGAAAATATATCCTCCTGGGCAGGCCGAGGCGTTAAAGTCATCATCGTCCAGCACTTGAAACCGGTAGGAATAACCCTTGAGCTTCATCGGCCACTTGGAGAGCACCCGCATACCGGCGGCATGGACCCGTTCTTGCAGAGCTTGGGATTTGTCGATCTGGTAGTAATGCCGCATCGACGATTCCGACTCCTTGCCCATCGCCATCTCGGTACTAAGGTGGGAGAGGTAGACCAATCCGTTAAAACAGAGCGGGCAATCCTTGTACCCTTTGCTGCGCGCGTCTGCCGGCAGCTCAAAGTATTCCCGGCTGGCAGCTTCCGGCAGATGCCCGGAGCCCGCATAATGCAGCACTTTGGAATCTTTGTTGGCCGCATAGCGCAGAGGATGTTTCAGTCCCTCACCACGCAGGACATAACCCAAAACCTCCGCCACCTCGTCCAAGTTGTCCGGCAAATCTCCGTTCTCTTTGGTTATCAGGATTTCGCCGCGTCCGAGATGAGGATGCTTCAACGAAAACTCCCAGAAGTAAGTCACCAGGCTAATGGTATCATAGGAAATTCCACCCGCTTTACGCTCCGAACTCGCCTTGCGGGATAGAATTTCGGTATCCGTTTCGATATCCACCTTGGTGATCTGCACATCCTTCAACTCTTCCGGCAGCGGAAAGAGCGGTCCGCTGGTCACTTCGCACCGGTAATTATTGGTGCCTATGGTCACATGCAAGCTCCCGGAGTGGTTGGGATGATGCAACAGGGTGAACCTCGTGGTCTCGAAGCGCGCCTTCAACGTCTTTTCCAGCAGCTTGCTCAGCTCCTTGGAGGGCCCTTCCGCTAATACTCCCAAAGATACCGCTATCAAGGCCAGGGCAATCAAGATTCCCTGGCATTTGTAGCTCAAGCCTCGCTCGGTCAGTGCAGTCATGTGTTTTTCTGTTTGATGGTTCTCTACCTCCTTACAGCCGAAGCATCATCCAGCAGATGATTAGAACTCCGCGAAAGGTTGCATGGATTTTGCGCAAAACCGTTTCCTTTGAAAACAAAGATTTCCGAAAAGTAACCCACCTAATGCTTCCCCTGCTTGCCAATCGCAATATCGGCGAAGTCAATCATGGACATAGCACTAAATTTGACCGATTATGACGCCAGTTTAAGACACATGCGTACTGGCAAAGATTTGATCCTGGCGACCAAGCCCTACACGACTGATAACCCCGCTAGAAGCTGGTGGGTGATTCTCTCTACGGGCGCTTTACTGGTCGGCTTCATGGCCGCCACCCTCCCAAATCTGAACCATAGCCTCATTGGCCGCATCGTTTGCAGCATCCTCAGTGCGCTGCTCATTCTCCGGTTTTTTGTCATCTACCATGACCAGCAGCACCATGCCATCCTGCCGAATTCAAAGCTGGCAGAAGGACTGATGCGCCTCTTTGGTATCTTTATCCTCAGCCCCAGCAGCATCTGGCGCAGCTCCCACAATCATCACCACAATCACAATTCCAAGCTGAAGGGCTCGCACATTGGCTCCTTTCCCATCATGACCAAGGAGCACTTCCTGAAATGCTCCAAGGCCAAGCAGATGAAGTATCTCTTCATGCGCCACCCGCTCACCATTCTGTCCGGCTACCTGTTCATGTTCCTC
>CAZRGY010000012.1:15784-23008 GCA_964599715.1 uncultured Verrucomicrobiota bacterium
ATAATCCCAAGGAACATTCGGACTGCCTCATCGCCCTCATCGTCCACATAATTCTGGTCGTCGCCGTCACTATGTTCTTCGGTTGGCTCGCCTTGCTCCTGACCATCATTGTCCCCTTCGGCATCGCCTGCTGCATCGGCAGCTACCTCTTCTACGCCCAGCATAACTTCCCGGGCGTCACCTTCCGCGACAACGCCGGCTGGACCTATGAGGGTGCCGCCTTGGAATCCTCCAGCTACATGAAGACTGGCAAGCTCATGGCCTGGTTCACCGCGAATATCGGCTACCATCATATCCATCATCTCAATTCCAAAATCCCATTCTACCGTTTGCCGGAAGTCCTGAAGGAGATGCCGGAACTGCAACAACCCAAGATGACCTCGCTCCATCCGGCAGATATTATCCGCTGCCTGCGCCTGAAAGTCTGGGATGTGCAAGCCCAACAGATGGTGCCGCTGCCCGATAAATAACCAACCTTCAGCCATGGCATGAGGGTCAAATCGAAAATCTTTAACCCAGAGAATCCATGCCCTTTACCGCCGCCCAGATCGCTGAACAAGTTCGCGGAGAAATCATCGGCGATGCCGCCGTCGCGATAACCGGTTTCAGCGCCGCCAATCAGGTCCGCCCTGGCGATCTTACTTTTGCCGATCAAGAAGCCTATTTCGCCGTCGCTGAAGCCAGTTCGGCGGCGGCGATCTTGGTTCCTGAGGGATTCAACTCCACGCAAAAGACCCTCATCCGCGTCAAAAATCCCCGCGTCGCCGTCGCTCGCCTGCTGCCTCTGTTTTTCCCACCTGACCAGCACTCTGCGGGCGTCCACCCGAGTGCCGTCATTGACGACTCCGCTTCTGTGGACCCCACCGCGCACATCGGCCCCAATTGCGTCATCGGTGCCCGCGCGAAAGTCGGTGCCCGCTCAGTCCTGATGGGCGGGAACCATATCGGGCATGACGCTACCTTGGGCGACGACTGCCTGCTCCACCCGAATGTCGTCATCTACCACCGGTGTCAGGTGGGCAACCGGGTAGCCATCCATGCCAGCACCGTCATCGGCTCGGACGGCTACGGCTATGTGTTGGATGAAGGCCGCCATCGCAAGATCCTCCAGATCGGCAACGTCATCATCCATGACGATGTCGAGATCGGCGCGAACGCCGCCATCGATCGCGGCGCACTCGGCTCCACCGTCATCGGTCAGGGCACCAAGATTGACAACCTCGTCCACGTGGCGCACAACGTCAGCATCGGCCGCCACTGCATCATCACCGGGCAGGTCGGTTTCGCTGGCAGCACCAAGATGGGAGATTACTGCGTGGTCGCCGCGCAATCCGGCATCGCCGATCATCTCACCATCGGCAATCAGGCCACCATCGGTGCCAAGAGTGGGGTGATGCGTGATATTCCGGATGGAGGTAAAGTGCTGGGTACCCCCGCCATGCCCGACAAACAGGCCAAGCGCCAGATGATCGCCAGCCAGCAACTCCCGGACATCATCCGCCGCATGCGCGACTTGGAGAAACAACTGGAAGCGCTGAAAGCCCAAGTGAACCCATAGCCATTCGCCTACTGCGCCACTAGAGTTGCCTGAAAGAAGCGGCTCCCGCTGAAGCCTGGCAACGTCACTTGGAAATTCTGCTCCGGCGTGGTCGTCTGGATCGCCACTCCGGCTTCCTCCGTCCACGGTCCGGTGACACTCGTCGCCGTCAGTATCTTCAACCCGCCCGAGGCAGCATGGGAGAAACTGACATCGAACTTCTTGCTGGGTGAAGCCACCAAGGAACTGATCGTCACCGTCGGGGTGCCTACACTGTGCACCTCCAGCACATTGCTGCCCGGGTAATTCCGGTTGACCACCGATGGCTTAAGGGACACCAGAAAAGTTGTCCCTATCGTAGTTGCTGTGAAAGCGAATTGAGCGACATTGCTCACCAGATCAGAACCAGCCGTCGCCCCTGTATCGACACCAGTCAAATTGACATCGTCGAACGACCAGCCCGCAAAATACTCGATATTACTGAAGTAAGTTCCGTTATCACGGAAGACATAGGTATAGGCAAACCGCAGTCTGGTCTCTACCCTCGCCAGATTCCCCAGATTGACGGATTGTTGTTGATAAGGCGAATTCTGACTGGGGCTCCCCCCGGTCTGCGTCCAGACATCATTCCAGGTCTGCCCGCCATCTTGGGAAACTTGCACCACCGGGATCTGGTTTGTCGTTGCCAAGCCCAAACGCGATTGAAACGTCAGCATCGCCCCCGGCTTGGGTATGAAAACCGTCTTCAATTCTAACGTTTGCAGTCCAGGCGGTGCAGGATGCGCCAGATGAAACACCGAGCTACGCGTCACAACATTGTCCGCCCCGGTCACCAAATACCCCTCACTGATATTGGCAATGAAATTGTCCAGCCCACTATCCGCATTATCGGTAAATATCAGCGGCGTCAACGCCACCACTTGCCAGGAATAATCCGTGATGCCGATGGGCGTGGTGAAGCCATAGTTCATATTGAACCCGTTCACCGGATTCGCCGGGCCGGTCAATGTCGGCGGTAGATAGACCGGCAGCCAGTCCACCTTGAAATTCAAGCCTCCAGTGACAGTGATATTCGTCGTAAAAGTGCCACCATTGGCCGCCGAGAATGTGACCGCATAGCTGCCATTCCCCGGCAATGGAATGGTGTAGCCACCACTGCCCGCCGTCACCGCGAAGAAGTCCGCCCCCGTTACCTCGACCTGGACCCCGCCCAAGCCTTCACCCAGATCATAAAACTCATTGCTGTTCAGGTCATGATAGACCACTCCGGTCAGGAACGGTTTATCTTCTGCAGTGCGTCCAAAATCCTGAGTCACCAATTGCGGTCCCACAGTACCGTTCACCCCGTCATACACCCCGATACCGACTTCGCGCAAATCACTGCGATGGATATTCACCCGATGCCCGCGCCCGTCCTGCATACCGTCTGCATCATTGCCCCAATCGATCTGGAATCCGGCATGTCCATACAGCGTGTTCTCCGAAAATGAAAAAATATTCTCCGCCGCAGAAGCAGGATCATACCCCGCGTTCTGCAACCGCGCGAGGAGGTCAGGCTCTCCGATCGACGTGATCTGATGCTGTTGCACTTGATTCGTGAACATCAAGGCACTGTGCAATCGGGCAGCATCGATCATCGGGGCACTGAAAGCCAGCGGCTGGGCCGGCGCGATGACGCTGAACTCGTTCACCATGACCGAAAGATTCACATTGAAGAAATCGATGGCCGAAAGCACATCCGGGTCCGTCAGCTCCGAGAGCCAGATACCTTCTTGCGGCGGATTTGCCCGCGCCCGGTTGATCAGTTCCAGATAAAGCTGCTCATCATCAGTCGGCTGCCCGATGGAATAAAGGGTCGCACCGCTGGCCAGACCACGTGTGGGCTTCACCGAGTTCAGGTTGGTGATACTGACCGGATTCGGCTCCGGTGCCCGGGGAACCTTCGATTCCGCCGCCGCCCCATCCCAAACAGCCGCGAGGGTCAAACACGTCAAAAAAACGGAGATACGACTCATGACAAAGGCTGGATATGACTGGATTTGATTGACTAGAATGCGGCAACACTGACACCCAGACCATAATATCTCAACAATCTGGCAGCAAGCCGCTTCAGGATGCTTTTAGCATTGTCCTTGCCATCTCGTACCTGAGAATACAGGTGGCACATGACGCAAACGCCCGCCAACAACCCAGCTCCAGCCAACGATCCCCCGTTGGTGACGCTGTTGGATCGTCTGGTCAAAGCCCTCCGTGACTGGCGTAACCCCGACGGAGCCATCCAAAAACTCCTGAAATGGACCCGCCGTGGGCTCATGGCAATCAATCTGGCCTATGCGCTGATCCTCTGCCTGGCCCTGGCGTTGATGGAGTGGCGGGCAGAGTCACATTGGTTTCTCAGCTTTGCCGTCTATGTCCCCCCGCAGATGTGGCTTTTGCCCATCCTGGCCTTGGGACCGTTGACGCTTCTTATCCAGCCACGCTGGTGCCTGCTCCACCTCGGCTGCATGATCTTGGTTTTAATCGTTTACATGGGGCCGCAGTTTCACGGGCAGAAAGCTCCCCAAGGCCCCAGCTTCAAGATCATCACTAATAATCGTGGACAGGACGGCAAGTTTAGCCCCACCGATTTCGTCGCCGCCGAAAAACCCGACGTGGTCATCTACCAAGATGCCGGGCGGGGCCCGCAATACGCCAAGGCTTACCCCGATTTGAACGTGCAGGCGGTGAACGAATTCACCCTGATCACCCGCTTCCCCATCAAAGCGATCGAGCTGCTGCCTCAACGCGGCCTGAATCATCGACCCGTGGCCATGCGCTGCGTGGTGGATTGGGAAGGGCGCGACCTCGTCATCTACAGCGTGCATCTCACCTCTCCACGCGAACAGCTGGACCCGATGAGCAAGGGGGGCTTCCTTGCCGCCGCATTTGGCAGCAAAGGTGGTTATGGTGAGAAGTTGCGGAATGAGACCCGGGCTTTCTGGGAGCATCAGCAAAAGATGGCGAATGAGATTGCCGGGCTGGCAAAAAAAGAAACCTCCCCCACTATCATCGCCGGTGATTTCAACGTCCCCAATCATGGCCGCATCTATCACCTCTATCGCAGCCAGTTCACCGATGCGTTTGAGACGGCCGGTCGCGGCTATGGCCTGACCTTCCCGGGATTCACCCGCAATCCGATCACCTTTTTCGGCCCTTGGCTTCGACTCGACCACATCTTCTCTAACAACCAACTTAAGCCCGTCGCTAGCAAGGCGGAACCAGGCCGCCGCTCACAACATCGCTGCATGGTGGCCACATTCGAGTTGTCAGCGAAATGACAATTACATGATCCGGTCCAGCAACGGTGCCTCATCCACGAAGCGCCGGAAGTTTTCCAGAAAGTGACCCACGATGGCCTCCGGCTCTCCTTGATGACCACCTGCCACGTGCGGAGTGATGTGACAATTCGGCAGGCTTAATAGCGGATGCCCCAGCGGCAAAGGCTCCGGCTCGGTGACATCCAGCCATGCCGCCGCCAATTGCCCGGATCGCAACGCTTCAGCCAGATCATCCTGATTCACCGTCGTGCCACGGCCGATGTTATAAAAGACGGCGCCCGGTTTCATATGCTTCAGCCGCTCAGCCGCGATGAAATTATCAGAATCCGCATTCGCAGGCAGGATATTGATCACATGATCCGCCTGCGCCAGTGCTTCCGGCAGCTCTGCCGCCGAGACCACCGTCACTCCTTCATCACCGCGCGCTTTGCGACGATACGCCACCACCTTCATGTGAAAGGGTTTCAACATCTCCAACAACCGGATGGCGATACCGCCAAAGCCCAGGATGACCACGCGCTGGTGTTTCAAGAGCGGCGAACTATGCCGCAACTGAAGCCACTCTGGTGCACTGTTCGGGTGACGGGCTTTCAAGGATTCAGGCAACTGACGCGCCTGCGCCAACATGAAGGCAAACACATGTTCCGCGCACGCCTCTGCATAGACCGTGGTGCTGTTCGTGATGGCGATATCGTGCTTGGCCACAAACGCCCGAAACTCTGCCGTGTCGTAGCGGGTGAACCCCGCGCTCGAGATATGCGCCCACCGCAGCTTCTTAGATTGATAGATGTTCTCCAAAGCAGGATGGCCGAACGCGATATCCGCTTCCATGAAAGCCATATCGGGACCGGACTTGGCCAGCGGTGAATTCACCATCTCAGCCGGAAAGATGAGTTCATGCGGAGCCACCCCCTCACGCAACATCTTCAGAGGGGTCTTGCCCAGAAACGTATCGCAAAAAATCTTCAAGTTCTTCATGAGTGCCACCACGGCGGTTCCGCGTCGCGCCCACAGTATTGCCCATCCGCAGGAATTCACAAACGCCATGTTGTGGTAAAGATAGCGCACCACTCTTAATCCATTGCCTGCCCTGCCCGCTTCACGTATCAAGGGCGCTATCAAATCATCCACCCATGAGTGCTGAACAACGCATCCAAGAACTGAAACTCGAACTGCCGCCCGTCCCCAAACCCGGCGGTGTTTACAAGCCGGTCGTAATCACCGGCAATCTCGCCTACGTCTCCGGCCATGGGCCCTTGTGCAACGACGGCTCCTTGATCCGAGGCAAGGTGGGAGCGGATCTCGATCTGTCCGCCGCCCAACTCGCCGCGCGCCAGACCGGTCTCGCCATCCTCGCCACGCTTAAGAATGAGCTCGGCTCACTTGACCGCATCAAACGCGTCATCAAAACGCTCGGCATGGTGAACGCCACGCCCGATTTCCCCGACCACCCCAAGGTCATCAACGGCTACAGCGAACTCTACGCCGACATCTGGGGGCCAGATAACGGTGTCGGCGCCCGCAGTGCCGTGGGTATGGGTTCCCTGCCCGGCAATATCGCCGTGGAGATCGAGGTCATCTTTGAACTGAACAGTTAAGCCATGGCCAACGACTGGTTCATCGTGGAGAACGCAGCGGAGATCGCTTCTCCGTCTCTGCTCGTGTATCCAACCCGCAGCAAAGCGAATCTGGACAAGGTGCTCGCAATGACCGGTGGTCCCGCCCGGTTGCGTCCACACATCAAGACGCACAAGCTCGGTGAGATGGTGCAGATGCATGTCGCCGCCGGGGTCACCAAATGCAAAGCCGCCACCATCGCCGAGGCAGAACTCGCCGCCAGCAACGGCATGACGGATGTCTTGCTCTCCTATCAGCCCGTCGGTCCCAATGTCTCCCGCCTGCTGGAACTCATCCGCCGCTTCCCGCAAACCACGTTCCGCACCATCGTGGATGATTCCAGCGCGCTGAAGAATCTCTCCGCCGCCGCCACTCAGGCGGACCTAAAGATACCAGTATTGTTGGATATCGACTGCGGCATGCACCGCACCGGCGTACTCCCAGATGACCGCGCGACTGCGTTGTATCGTGAGCTGGTGAAATCGCCCGGCATCATCGCTGAAGGTTTGCATGTGTATGATGGTCACCTGCACATCGAGGATCTGGCGGAGCGCCGACGTGCTTGCGATGAAGGCATGGCTCCCGTGCTGGCTTTGTTCGAGCGCTTACTGAGCGAAGGCTTACCCGTGCCCCGCATCGTCGCTGGCGGCACTCCCACATTTCCTATCCACGCCAAATATCCCGCCCGCGAGTGCAGTCCAGGCACCTATGTGTTTTGGGATTTCGGTTACGGCAATCGCTTCAAGGATCTGG
>CAZRGY010000013.1:0-13427 GCA_964599715.1 uncultured Verrucomicrobiota bacterium
CCGGCAACGTCTCTTTCTGCACTTGGAAGAGACTGAAGGTGAATACTTCGTGGTCAGCCAAAGCATTGTCTATGAAACGGGTCGCATCAGCCGAGCTTAATACCAGCACCTGCCAATCATCCACCGGCAAGCGGACCAGTGTGTATTCCAGCTTGATAGCTGCGAACATACTCCCGGTAGGATTAATTGCTGTGTAGGTCGGGTTATCGCGATGACCTGCTTCTGTCCGTAAATCAAAGAACTGGCTCCAGTTCGACGGCTCTTCCAGCTTGAAATCATCTTCAGCACGGACTGTCCAGCAACTGGAGAAAACAGCGCAAACGGCCATCATAAGGTATGCGGCTGGTCGCGTTTTTCTGTCGTGTAGGGCACCGGTCATTCGCCTTCACCTGCGGATCATCGCCCGCGGCCGTTGCCCCCATCTCCCCCCGCGCCATCCAGTACTTTGCCCAGGTCAGGATGCAATTCTTGCTTCATCGCTTTCACCCGCTCCTTTTGCTCTTCAACAAATTGCTTGTGGTCTTCCTTCCACTTTTCCAGCGCCTCTTTCACCTTCTCACGCAGGACCGCCCGTTGTTCCTCGGTGGCGTCCTTCATCTTGAGCTTCAGTTCTTTCTGTGCTTCCAGATACTGCTGACGTGCGTTTTGGAACTGGTTCACATACGTAGTCACCTCAGGTGGTTCGGTGGGATTGGGGTTCCCGGGTCGATCGGGTTTGCCTTTATCGTCTGATGCTGAGGTGCTCTTGGAGCCGATCACTTGTGGGCGCTCGGCCACCGTCGGTTTTGATTTCCCCTTGGCCTTGCCATTGTTGCCGTTGTCACTGCCATTTCCATTGCCGTTCCCGTTGTTTTGCAGGCCAACGGATTTGGCCGGGACGGTGTTGGTGACGGTTTCCTGTGACCAGACGTTTCCAGAAATCAGACCAAGCGAAAATAGCCCCACCGTCAGGCCTGCCGTGTGAGACAAGAGATGCGATAGACTTTTGCTTTTCTTATGCCTTGGTAAAAACAGCATAATTTACCCGCTAGCCAGCAGCTTGCAGACCATTTATAAAACTGGCAACGAGATAAAACATAATACCAGAGTCTCCTTAGAATTGCCGTTTCGCTTGGAAATCGACAGCCGTCGGCTTAGGGGGCAGGCACCGGTTTCATCATTCGGACGCGGAAGGAGCGATAGCCTCTTTTTTCATTTCCAATCCACACATCGGTCACACTCATGCTCCATGGTTGAAATGCATCACCTTCAGGGTCGACGAATTCCAGCAGCGTCAGATCAACACTATGTCCCGGGCGGAGCGAGGTCAGTCTGCGCTTAAATCCTTCAGGAGGTTGTCCGTTTAAGTGCACAAACATGTCCTGCCATTCAAAATCGCTCTCGTTGAAAATATTCAGATCGGCCTGCTTTACTTGAACCACTGCCCGCATGACCGATATATCGGGTCCAGTCTGCTCTCGGGAAGAAAGAAAAACCCAGACTACCAAACAAAGAATCAGGCCGACTACGCCCCAACGCAGTAGCGGACGGAAGGGTGACAGTGGATGCTCAGCGCTTTCCTCTTCAGGTTCGACCTCCACTGGTTTCGTTGGATCATAACTGATGACCAATCCGAGGATGAGATTGACGGGTTGGCATTTTTGCATGCCGGGTCGGACAAAGAGAGTATCGAGTGTTATCTTGTCATCCATCCACATCGCATGAAGATCCGCCAGGGTATACGGCCCGGCCGTATCTCCGTTCAGCAGCAGGTAATACTCTTCAGGCTTATGTTCCATCAGACTGATTCCGAATGTAAGAACAAAGGTTCAACTGAAAAGTGCAAACATCGTCAATTTACCATGTGTCCAGAAAAGGTACGCGGATTGCAGAAACAGTAATCGTTTCGGGACAGTGTAACAGATGTATGCCAGCCGTGCATAACTGCGTGAGATTACTGATTATCACCCATGTTTAGTCAGGATGTTTCAATAAAGCACCGTTACGCAGGTCTGAACGGCACTATTTTTGTCCATGCTATAAAACCATTCATATCTATTTAACTGGAGCATAGTTGTTCAATCGTTTAACTGCCTCAAAAAACAATAAACTTTGGCAAGCACCGTGCTTGATAATGATGTGTGTGGGTGACTTGCCACACGCGCTGGTAGACACATGAAATTCAAACTGAAATCACGCCGGGCAGCAACCGGAGCCATGACCTTGATTGAGGTGCTTATCGGCATGGCCCTCTTTGGCATTTTGTTTATTTCACTCTATGGCGGCATCAGTTCCGGCCTTGCGATCATCCGGAATGCACGTGAGGACTTGCGGGCCACGCAAGTGATGCTCGAGAAGATGGAGACCATCCGCTTGTACAACTGGGATCAAGTCACGCAGAACGGTTATATCCCGACTACTTTCACCGCACCTTACTGGCCGCAAGATGGCACCAATGGTCTCCAATATCATGGCACCATGCTCATCACCAATGTCGTCTTCAATGAAAGCTACAGTACCAACATGCGACAGGTGGTGGTGAGTGTGAACTGGCGTTCCGGCACTATTGTCCATCGGCGCGAGATGCGCACAATGGTTTCCAGACATGGCCTGCAGAACTACATCTATTAATCTGTTCACTGATTTATTTATATGATCATCCGTTTGCGTCGAGATCAGGGGGCCGTGATCGCAGGAGTGTTGCTCGTCAGCTTCGCCTTGGGATTCATGTTGGCCGCTTATCTGAGTCTGGTCAGTGCGCAGAGCCAGGCCATCTCCCGCTCCCAAACATGGAACACTTGCATACCCGTTTTGGAAGGTGGCATTGAAGAGGCATTGGCTCATCTTTACCAAACCAAAGGGACCAATCTTGGCAGTAGTGGCTGGTATGCCTCTTATAACGGTTATTTTAAATGGCGCAATGTGGGGAACGGTTCAGCACTGGTAGTCATCTCTAATGGTGTCACCCCGGTCATCTATTCGACTGCTTTCCTGAAAGCGCCGATCAATGGTAATGTGATCCGCCGGACGGTGAAAGTGGAAACCCGGCGTGACGGGCTTTTTACCAAAGGAATGGTCGCCAAAGGCCAGATCACGTTGAACGGCAATAACATTGTCGTGGACAGTTTCGATTCTCAAGACCCGAACTACAGCACGAACGGTCTCTATCTTGTCAGCAAACGCAAGGCCAATGGGGATGTGGCCACGAACTCCGGGGTGGTCAATGCGCTTTCCACCGGTAACGCCAATATCTTTGGCCGTGTCTCTACTGGGCCGGGTGGTTCGGTGGGTATCGGTAATAATGGTGCCATCGGAGATTTGGCCTGGCAAAGCTCGGGCGTAGCTGGCATTCAGCCCGGCTATTTTTCCGATGATATGAATGTCTCGTTTCCTACGGTCACCCTGCCTTATGGCGGTGGGTTTACCCCCGGTAATGCCCCAGGCTATCAGTATGTGATCAGCTCCAGCGGAGATTATCGTATCACCAGCTTGAGCGGGAGTCTGCTGGTCCAAAGCAATGTGCAGGCGCGTTTGATTGTCGATTCGGACATCAATATGACAGGTCAGGACAAGATTATCATCCAGCCGGGTGCCTCGCTCAACCTCTACATGGCTGGTCCTTCAGCCAAAATCACGGGCAATGGGGTAGTCAACCAGGCCGGCAATGCGACAAACTTCTTCTACTGGGGAATGCCGGCCAACAACACCTTGACAGTCAACGGTAATGGGTCGTTCACCGGCGTCATCTACGCTCCGAATGCAAGCTTTACGATGAACGGCGGTGGCAGCAGCAGCTTGGAAGACATCATCGGATCCAGTGTGACCAAGACCGTGCAGATGAATGGTAATTTCAGCTTCCACTACGACGAAAATCTCGGCCGTCTGGATTTGAACCGCGGTTTCATCGTCACATCTTGGACCGAGCTTTAAGGTCTGCCTGGCTTTGGCCGGTTTGCTGAAAAGGAGATTAGCTTTGGCTATGGGGTGATCGATCTCAATGGGCAACCGGTCAGCAGGCCCAAAGTTTACTTTGAGCCGCTGCTTGATCCGATTGTGCCACTGCAAACGTCTAATTAAGCCACCTGCGGCGGGCCGAAGCCCACGCGGTATTCGCGGCTGAGGATTTCCTTGTTCGCCTGTTCGTGATTGCTGAAGCGGAAGTTCGGGGCATCCCAGCGCAGTTCCTGACCGGGGAAGCGGGTGGCTTTGACGGCCAACAAGCACGGCTCGGTGATACGCCAGCCGATGGTTAGCGGTGTCCAGAGTGGTTTCTTCGCCCCGAGGCAGTTGTCTGCCCAGTCCTTCCAATGATCGCGTGGCTCGACTTTCGCCAGTGGTTCATTCTCCACGACCTTGCCTTTGCGGAAGATGGTGATCTTGCCGTTCGCTTCCAAGAGCAGGGTGCCTTCTGTGCAGACGACCAGCGTGTGGTTGGCCCCGACTTTCATCGCAGGCAATCCCAATGCCGCAAAGGAAGGTTGTTGGGCGCTGTCGTTGTAATGCAGCACGAACTTCTCGCGGGCGAACTTGCCGCCACCTGCGTAAGTGATGGTGCTCAAGTTGTGTGAGGTATGGCTGGTATTCGCCGGGCGCATGCAATGCGTGACCACCGCCTCGGGTGCGGGCAGGTCATAGGCGAAGTAAAGCAGGTCGATGAGATGGCAGCCCCAATCGGCCAGCTGGCCGCCACCCGTCTCCCAGAAGGAACGCCAGCGACGCGGTGCGATCTCATCTGTGTAAGCGATATCGGCTTTTATCGGGCCGCGCCAGAGGTCCCAGGAAAGATAATCAGGGATGGGTTGCTCCGGGGCATAGGGAGCCCACGGGTCATTGAAGTAATGGCCTCGGGCCACACCACCAGTCCAGACATACGCCTCCACCGGTTTGCCAAGCTGATTCGAGCGGAGCAGCTCCACGGCCTGCATGCGACCAGTCATGCAGGCGCGTTGGTTGCCCATCTGCGTCACCAGATTCGGACGGGCTGCAAGCGCGTCGCGCATCATCCGCAGTTCCGCCAGTTGATGCACCAAAGGTTTTTGTCCGTAGAGATGTTTCCCGTTCTGCAATGCGGTCAGCATCATGGGGGCATGATGGAAATCCGGTGTATCCACGATGGCGGCATCAAAGTCGCCGAGCCGTTTGGCAAAAGCTTCGCGATAGTCCTTCACCGTCCACGCGTTGGGCTGTTCTTTCAGCACCTTGTCCAGTTCGCGCTGGTCCACGTCGCAGAAGCCTGCCCATTCGACCATCGGGTGGCCCTTCAGGCCTCTTCTCTGCATGGCACCGATGCCGCCGACACCGATCTGGAAGATGCGCAGTTTGCTGTTCTTATTGGTCTGCGCGCGGGCGGACCAAGAGAGTGATGCCACACCGGCGGTCAGGATGGCGCCGTTCCGGAGAAAGGTGCGCCGGGTGATGGGAGAAGCAGATGCCGACTTTTTCATAATGGATGAGCCGTATATGGCACAACTTTTCCGGCGCCTCAAGCAAAAGCGCGGTTCCGGTAAAACTAGAACTCCCCGTTTGCACTCGGCCGGACTTATGTTCTAATCTGCTGACAATCCTATGAAACGTTTGATCCATTTCGCCGTGGCAGTGCTCGCTTGCGGGCTGCTGACGGCTTCCGCTCAAGAGGCCAAGCAGAAAGCCAAGAAGGCCGCACCGCGAAATACCGCCGGGCCTGCCGTAAACGAGAACAAGGCCACGCCAGTTTCACGCATCAAGGTGATGAAGGGTTTTGAGGTGGAGCTCCTCTACTCGGTGCCGGCTGAGGATAAAGGCTCGTGGGTCAATCTTTGCATTGATGGGAAAGGGCGCATCATCGCCAGCGATCAATACGGCGGCCTTTATCGCTTCGCGGCACCCGCACCCGGCCAGCCTTTGGATGCGTCCAAGATCGAAAAGATACCGGCGGCCATCCGGGCGGCGAACGGGCTCTTGTGGTTCAATAACGGCCTCTATGTCGCGGTGAATGACTACGAGAAGAAAATCCCCAGCGGCCTCTATCGCATCACCTCTTCCAAGGGGGATGACACGCTCGACAAAGTGGAGTTGCTGCGCGAGATGGAAGCCCGGGGTGATCATGGTGTCCACGCCATCGTGCCGGCGCCGGATAATAAATCCCTGTTCCTCATCACCGGCAACGGTACCAAGCCCACCGAGTTCAGCCGTTCCAAAGTGCCGGTCATCTGGGGGGAAGATCATGTGCTGCCGCGTCTGCCGGATGGCCGCGGCTTCATGCGCGAGGTGCTCGGGCCGGGCGGCATCATCTATCAGGTCTCGCTCGATGGTAAGGACTTCGTGCCGTATTCCTCGGGCTATCGCAACATCTTCGATGCCGCCATCAACCGGGATGGCGAGCTGTTCACTTACGATGCGGACATGGAGTATGATTTTAATACGCCGTGGTATCGTCCCACACGAGTGAACCATGTCACCAGCGGCAGTGAGTATGGCTGGCGTAATGGTGCGGGCAAACGTCCTGAATGGTATCCGGACAATCTGGGTGCCGTCGTCAATGTCGGTCCGGGTTCGCCCACGGGCGTGACCTTTGGCTATGGTGCGAAGTTCCCGGCCAAATATCAGGATGCGCTCTATATCCTCGACTGGAGCTGGGGCAAACTCTATGCCGTGCATCTCAAGCCCGATGGTTCCAGCTACACCGCGACTCGCGAGGAGTTTCTCTCCGGAGCCCCCATGCCGCTGACAGATGCCATCATCCATCCGCAAGATGGGGCGATGTATTTCGCCATCGGCGGTCGCAAAGTACAGTCCGGTCTATACCGCGTCACCTACAAGGGCAGCGAATCCACCGCACCCTCCAAGGCCAAGACGGATGCCGCTTCGGCGAAAGCTCGCGCCCTCCGTCATTCACTGGAAGCGTTTCACGGCAAAGTGGATTCCAAGGCGGTCAAAGCCGCATGGCCGCACCTTGCCAGCAGTGATCGTTACCTGCGCTGGGCCGCACGCACGGCGTTGGAATGGCAACCGGTGGCGACATGGGCTGATAAAGCCCTTACGGAGAAAAATTCGGCCAAGCAGGTAGAGGCCTTGTTGGGGCTTGCCCGGGCTGCCGGTATCGATCCGCAACATCGCAAGCCCACGGACCCTCCGGTTGATACCAAGATGGCTACCCGGATATACGGTGCGCTGAACAAGCTGGATTGGAACAAGCTTAGCCATGAGCAGCGGTTGGCGATGGTGCGCACCTATGGGATTTGCCTCGTTCGTTTCGGTCAGCCGGACTCGGCGACGGCCCAGCAGATTCTCGCCAAGCTGGATCCGCTCTTTCCCGCCGGTAATTTCCCGCTGAACTGGGAGCTCTGTGAAACGTTGGTTGCCTTGCAATCTCCGACGATCGCCGCGAAAGGCATGGCCGCCCTCAAAGCAGCCCCCGGGCAAGAGGAGCAGATGGAGTATGCGCGTTCATTGCGGATGCTGAAGAATGGCTGGACCACGGCGTTGCGGACGGAACAGTTCAATTGGTTCCTGCGTGCCGCAAATTACCGCGGTGGTGCGAGCTTTGAGAAGTTCATCGAGTTTATCCGCAACGACACAGAAGCCAGTCTCAGTCCGGCGGAGAAAACAGCGCTAGCGGGTATCCTGGCCCAGAAGCCGGTGAAGAAGTCGCCACTGGAAGCGCTGGCCGAGGCCTTTGCCGGACGTTCCATGGTGAAAGAGTGGACGGTGAAAGATATCGCAGCCATATCGGCCAAGGAATTGCGTGGGCGCAATTTCGAGAACGGCCGCAAGATGTTTGGGGCGGCAGCGTGCTTTGCCTGCCATCGCTTCGGCAATGAAGGCGGTATGACTGGCCCCGATCTCACGGGTGCTGGCGGACGTTACAACACATATGATTTCCTGGAGCAGGTGCTTGATCCGAGCAAGGAGATCAACGAACAATTCGTGCCCGTGGTGCTGACCAAAACTGATGGCGATACCATTTCTGGCATCATTGTGAATCTCAATGGCGACACCGTACAGGTCAACACCGACCTCACTGACCCGAACCAGCGGGTGGGCGTGGATCGCAAACAGGTCGTGAAGATGGAACACTCGCAGGTGTCTCCGATGCCAGAAGGTCTCCTGAACATGCTCAAGGAAGAAGAAATCCTGGACCTCACCGCCTATGTCTTGAGCGGGGGCGATCCCAAGAACAAGATGTTCAAGTAAACGTTCGCGGAATCACGACGCTCTTGTGAAATCAGGGCGTCGTGATTTTCAAACCAGTGATGCTGCCTTTGAACGGAGCAGCTTTCCCATAAGCTGCGACCGGTTTGGCATTATCATGTCCCAGGCAGAAATCCTCAGCTGGCTGACGGGGAATCAGTTTGACTCCGCTGCTGGTGATGGCTGGCTGGTCGTTGATCTTGAGGGACATCACACCATCAGCCGATAGCGTCGCTGTGATTTGGGCGCTGCCGGTGAATTTCTCGGTTGCTACAACCTCAGAGAATGCCTCGGCGCCGCCGGACCGGGTGAGAAAGGCAATGTGACCTCCTTTGAGGTAAACAGCATAACCTGCAGTGAGTCCGCCGTGAGCGACCAAGATAGCGTCCTGCTGCTTGGTCTCAATGGTGCAGTTGATGGTGAAGGGTTTGCCCGCGATTTGTGGTGCGCTGGCTGAATCCAGCCCATCGCCGGGTTTTAAGCTTTCCAGACGGACTGGTTTGATTTTTCCAGCCTTTTTCTTGATATTCTGGGGGGCATCGGAAGGATACAGCATCACAGGATTCTCAACTTGCCCGGCCGGACGGCGGGCGGGCGGATTCTTGCCGCCTATCTCTGCGATCATCCGGTCGGCTAGTGCTTGCAGCTTGGCCACGATATCAGGATGTTTCTCGGCCAGATTGGTTTTCTCATCGATCTCTTCATCAAGATTGTAGAGGCGTGGATTCACTTTGGTATCGGCGGCGGTGCCTTTGCCCATGGATTCCGGTTGGGTTGCGATAGCGAGTTTCCACGGGCCTTGGCGGACTGCTTGGAGGTTGTAGCCGGCAAAGTAATATTGTGCCTCCCGGGGAGATTCCTTTGATTGCCCCAGCAGAAGTTTGGAGATGTCGCGTCCATCGATCACCGGTTCCGAAGGTACGGTTCCGCCCGCCAGTTTCACGCAAGTAGGCAGCAAGTCGATGGTGCCAGATACCGCGTCGCACACACTGCCGGGTTTGATTCTGCCCGGCCACCACGCCAAGGTCGGTTCACGCATGCCGCCTTCCCAAGTGCTGCCTTTGCCTCCACGAAGCGGTCCAGCACTGCCGCCGTCTTTGCCCTTGACGAGCCAAGGCCCATTATCGCTTGTGAACAGGACCAGGGTATTCTGCTCGATCTTTAGCTCCCGCAATGTTTCCAGCACCCGTCCGACACTCCAATCGACCTCCTCGACCCAGTCGCCAAAACGTCCATTGGCTGACTTGCCAGCAAAAGCTTCGCCCGGGTGGATCGGGGTATGAACTGCCGTGTGCGGGAAGTAGAGGAAGAAGGGTTTGTCTTTGGCGGATTGGATGAAACCGACCGCTTCCTCCGTATAGCGCGCCACCACGCGGCTTTGCTCCTCGTCCGTCATCAACTCCAACACTTTCTCGTCACGCAAGAGCGGCACCACCCGTTTACCGTCGGATTTCTGTGGCTTGAGCATGTCATTCGAGTAGGGAATGCCAAAGTAGTGATCAAAGCCCTGCCGGGTGGGGAGAAATTCCGGCTGATCGCCCAAGTGCCATTTGCCGACACATTGTGTGGCGTAACCAAGCTCCTTCAAATGTTCAGCGATGGTGTGCTCCTTGGGGTTCAGACCGTTGGCCTGACCGGGGAAATAAACGCCAGGTACTGAGATTCTGGCCCCATAGCAACCCGTCAGCAATTGAGCGCGTGATACTGAACACACCGGGGCGGCATAGAAGCTGGTGAGTTTCATGCCTTCACGCGCCATCCGGTCAAGGTTAGGCGTCTTTTGCTTGGTGGCGCCGAATGGGCCGATATCGCCATAACCTAAATCATCGATGAAGATGATCACGATGTTTGGGCGTGATTCAGCGGCGAACCCCGAATGCAACAAGACGAGGACCGAAAGCAGGGCGAGGATGAGTTTCATCTTAGAGCCTTTGTTCAAGGCAGAATTGGCTTCGCCGGCTTATGGCTATCCTTCTCTACGGGGTAAACGGCGTGGTGTTTGTCCATGGCCGTAATCAGTCCTTGCATCAGGCGACGCAGTTGAGCCGGTTCCTTGTCGGCAAGATTGTTCTGCTCGAAGGGGTCTTTGGCCAGATTGTATAATTGATAGTGAGAACCCTCAGAGACCTTGGTCGGGAAGTAATGATAGATGACCTTCCAATCGCCATCACGCCAGACGGTGAAGTAATCCGTGCGATGCGGCGAGTGCGGGTAGTGCATGAGGAATTGCTCCTTGCGGCTCGTGTCTGGTTTGCCAGTGAGGAGGGCATCCAGCTTTGCCCCATCCACGACATGGTTCTTCGGTGCCTTTTGGCCAGTCAAAGCGAGCAAGGTGGGGAACAAGTCTTGGACGGCGGCTTGCTGGCTCTGGATGGCGCCTTGCGCGATCGGCAATCGCTTCTGAAAGGGATTGTTCTTATCGGCTTTGGCCCAAGCGGCGATGAAGGGCACACGCATACCGCCTTCATAATGGGAGCCCTTCTTGCCCCGGAGCGGTGCAGCGCAAGCCACTGCGTGTTGGTCACCCAGCGGAGCATCAGAGCCATTGTCGCCGAGGAAGAAAATCAGCGTGTTCTCGGCGATGCCCTTTTTCTCGAGATAATCCAGAACATCGCCAAGAGACTTATCCATGCCTTCGATGAGAGTCGCGAAAGCCTGTGCCTGGGGGGATTTGCCCGAGCTCTGATAGTGGGGCGCGAAGCGGGGATCGGAATTGAACGGTGAATGTACCGCGTAGTGGGAGAAGTAGAGGTAGAAAGGTTTCCCATCTTTCACTGCGTCATCTGCTCGGGCCACCGCCTCGATGGTCAGGGCATCTGTCAGGAAGGTGTCCGTCCCGTGATACTTCTCCAGTCCGGGAACGGCTGAGGAGGCTCGTTTGGGATTCAGCGCGCCATAGTTTTCTTTTCCGTAGTAACTGCCGGGGGCTCCAAAAGAGGCTCCGGCCACGTTGACGTCGAAACCCAGATTGGCCGGGTCGGCACCTTCATCGGCTCGTGGGGCGAAATGCCCTTTGCCCACGTGGATGGTGCGATAACCGACCTCACGCAACAGTCCGGGCAGGGTGATATCACCTTTCTTGAGCCCATGCCAGTTCCAGCCGGATGGTCCTTGGGGACCGGCGTTATCCCTATCAGGGTTGATCCAGTTGGTTGTCCGATGGCGCGCAGCATTCTGGCCGGTCATGATGGAGATGCGGGTGGGCGAGCAGACGCTCATCGCGCAGAAATTGTTGAAGCGGATACCGCGTGCGGCCAGCCGCTCCATGCCGGGCGTGCGGTAATAGTCGTTAAGCGGGTAGCGTTTTGGGTTGCCAGCCGCATCTGTCAGAAAAGGCAGGGAGGTATCCATCACGCCCATGTCATCCACCAGCATGACGATGATATTGGGTTGTGCTGGTTGCTTGGCTTTCTCAGCCGCGTTCATTGTAGTGCCGCTAAACAACAGCGAGAGGACGGCGATAATGATACAGGTGCCACTGCGCCAAAGGGATTTCATGGCGCTGACAATAACGAAAAGCTCCAGTGAAGCCTACTATGAAAATGACTCGTAACCATGGGCAGGTTGGGTGGTAAAGATGCAGAAGGTCTGGCACGATCCACAGGCCCAGGTCTTGGTGAAAAATGTTCTTTTCGGCTCACCAAGAAGGTTTAATCATCAGTTCATCGCCTGTGTGGATTCGAGTCAACGGTTCTGCCGGGTGCAATCTTTTCAAATATAAGACTATGTCTGCTTTAACTCGCCGGGATTTCACGAAAATGGCGCTGGCTGCATTGCCCGCGATTGGCATGGGCTCGATGCTGGGCCAGTTGCATGCAGCCGGATCAGGTAAACCGAACTCCAAAGTGGCGGGCGTCCAGCTCGGGCTGAATGTGCCCTACAGTTTCGGCAGCCCGCTTATGAGCGGGGAAGATGTGCTCAAGAACTGTGTGCAACTCGGTGTCAGCGGCTTGGAATTGCGCACGCAACCGGTCGAGGCGTTTATGGGTATTCCTTTGGAATTGATCAGCCCTAAGAACAAGGTGGCCAAGGGTTCGGCGGCCTCGACCGCTGAGGAGCGTCGTAACTGGCGAAAGAACGTATCCATGGGGAAGGTGAAAGACTTCCGCAAGATGTATGAAGATGCGGGCGTCTTAATTGAGATCGTCAAGGTGGACGGGCTTTTTGCGATGAGCGATGAGGAGCTGGACTACGCCTTCACCCTTGCCAAGGCATTGGGTGGCCGAGCCATCTCCACGGAGATTTCACACAAGGATGGAGAGCTTGAGCGCGTAGGAAAGTTCGCGGACAAGCATAAGTTCTGGGTGGGTTATCACGGTCATGCGACGACCAAGCCGGAGCATTGGGAACATGCGTTTTCCCTGGCCAAATACAATGGAGCGAATGTGGACCTCGGTCATTTTGTGGCGGGAAATAACGGTTCTCCTGTGGAGTTCATCAAGAAGCATCACGAGCGGATCACGCATGTGCATCTCAAAGACCGCAAGGTGAACAACGGGCCGAACACGCCCTTCGGAGAAGGGGATACTCCGCTCGTGGAGGTGCTGCGCCTCATCCGGGACAACAAGTGGAAGATCCAAGGGACGATTGAATTCGAATACAAGGTTCCGGCCGGTTCGGATCGCATGACGGAAATCGCGCGGGCGCTCAAATACTGTCGCGATGCATTGAGCTGAGCTGGTAGGCCGCAGGCGACGCGGTTTCTGGTCTGAGAAAATAAACTCCGTCTGTCATTGCTAACGCGTAACAAAGCTGCGTAGCTGGCGGTCAACAATCAGCCGGAACCGCATATGGCCAAAGGAAATAACAGTAAGAAAAAAGAGCTCAAGAAGCCCAAAAAAGTGAAGCCGAAGAATGATCCGGCAACACTACGGGGTTGATGCTCTTTGAACTGCGATCAGGTGCGGAACTTGCCGTGCCTGATCGCGGGGACTAGTTACTTAAACGGTCAAGTTGAGGCTTTGACCGGCATTTCCTTCAGGTAGACATCCCTTTGTGGATAAGGAATCTCGATGTCGTATTTCTTGAACTTCTCCCAGATCTTGAAGTTGACCTGGCTGATCAACGCTTTGGGCTGATGGCAGAGGGTGTCCGACCAGACAATCACTTGGAAATCCAATGAGGAGTCTCCGAAGGATACGAACTGGACTTTGGGAATGGGCTCTTTGAGCACATCGGGGCATTCCGAAGCGGCTTCCAGCAGGGCGGTAGTGACCTTATGCACGTCGCTCTTGTAATGGACACCGACAGGGATGGGGAAGCGGACCTTGGGGTCACCG
>CAZRGY010000013.1:13527-21242 GCA_964599715.1 uncultured Verrucomicrobiota bacterium
GGTCACCGCAGTAGAGATCAAGTCGGCGTTGGGGACGATGATCGCGATGTTCTCGTTGGTCACCACGGTGGTGCTGCGGAGGCTGATCTTGTCCACGCGCCCGGCGACACCGCCCACTTCGATGCGATCCCCGATGGCCACTGGCCGCTCGGCGAGGATGATGAGGCCGCTGACGAAATTGTTGATGATGTTCTGCAGGCCGAAACCGAGACCGACACCCACGGCACCGGCAATGATGGCGAGGGAACTGAGGTCAATACCCACCATTTGGAGGGAAACGTAGAATCCCAAAACCGCCACCAGGTAACCGATGATTTTACTGATGGCGTATTGCAGGGCCATGTCCATCCGGGTTTGGGCGAGGACACGGCGTAATAGATGCCGACGGATTACATATTGTAAAACCACCACGGCAGCAAAGAGCAGCAGCAGCGTGATGATGAGGCTTAGGGTCAGGGTGGTATTGCTAAGCTGAACCAAGGGGTAGTTCAGCATCGGCTCCAGATAAGCAGACAATTCTTTTAAAAATTCCACTATGTAGGCTTTCGGATGCGGCTCGTGCGCCTGCCGCGTGGAACAACTGGCTGCAGAGTAAATCCAATTGAGCCATCTGGCAACTTCACAACTCAAAGGAATCGAAGGGGATATGGATCTTCTGATCAGCTTGGAGCGAGGCCGGTGGAGGATTGTTGGCTTGGCTCAGAGATGGCTCTGTGTTCTGCTCGGGCGACACACGCGAAGCGATGAAACGTTATCCTATCCTTGCCATTTTGCTGGCGGCGCAATGCCTGTTTGCCGCCGAGCGTCCGAACATCATATTCATCCTGACCGATGACTTGGGCTGGGGGGATGTGGGCGTGTTTTTTCAAAATGGCCGCAAGAATGCAGGCGACCGGGCAGAACCGTGGCACTTAACACCCAATCTCGACCAGATGGCCACGGAAGGGGCGCAGTTGCCGCATCATTATTGCGCGGCCCCGGTCTGTGCGCCCTCACAGGCCTCCATCATGCTGGGGGTGAGCCAGGGACATGCGAATATTCGCGACAATCAGTTCGACAAGGCACTGGAGGACAATCATACCGTAGCCAACGTGCTGCGCCGTTCCGGTTATGCGACAGTGGCCATCGGTAAGTGGGGCTTGCAAGGCAATGGCAAAGCCGAGGTTGATCCGGCAACGTGGTCGGCCTATCCGACGAAGCGAGGTTTCGATAACTACTTCGGGTATGTGCGTCATCGGGATGGGCATGAGCATTATCCCAAGGAAGGGCTCTATCGCGGCAGCAAGGAAGTCTGGGATGGCGACAAGAATATCGCTGATGTTCTGGACAAGTGTTACACGGCAGATTTGTGGACGGCCAAGGCCAAGCAATGGATCGTGGAGCACCAGAAGGCCAAGGCTTCGCAGCCGTTCTATATGTATCTGGCCTATGACACTCCGCATGCGGTGGATGAATTGCCTACGCAAGCGTATCCAGCGGGTGGGGGTTTGAAGGGCGGTCTGCAATGGCTAGGCCAGCCGGGGCACATGATCAATACCGCCTCTGGCACCATCGATTCATGGATCCATCCTTCCTACCGGGACGCGACGTATGATCACGACAAGAATCCGGCTACGCCAGAGGTGGCATGGCCGAATGTTTATCAGCGGTACGCCACCTCGGTGCGTCGCATAGACGATGCTATCGGTGACCTCCAGAAGCTGTTGCAGGATCTGAAAATTGAAAAAGACACCTTGGTGGTCTTTTCCTCGGACAATGGACCGAGCGTGGAGTCCTACCTGAAGGAGGAGTTGGAAGCGGACTTCTTCAAGAGCTACGGTCCTTTTGATGGTCTCAAGCGGGACGTCCTGGAAGGCGGCATACGGGTGTCAACGCTGGCGCGGTGGCCGGGCCGGATACCGGCAGGGAAAGTGATGACCCGCCCAAGCATCTCCTACGATTGGCTGCCGACCTTTGCCGATGCTGCCGGGGTGCCGGTGCCCGCGCGGATCGATGGCATATCTTTGCTGCCGGACCTGACGGGGAAGGGGACGCCGGCCAAACGGGACTATCTCTATGTGGAGTATTTCAACGGAGGCAAAACACCGAACTATTCTGATTTCACGCCAGCCAATCGCGGGCGCAAGCGCGGGCAGATGCAGGCGGTCCGCATGGGAGACTTCGTGGGCATACGGTATGATATCAAATCGGCCACGGCCCCATTTGAGATTTACAATGTGGTGACTGACCCGAAGCAGACGAAGAACCTTGCCCCGCAGATGGAGGAACTGGAGGCGAAGATGCGGGCGACGGTGTTGCAAGCGCGTCGCCCAGACAGCAATGCACCCCGGCCCTATGACCATGAACTCGTTCCCGCAGTAGCCGCAAAGCAAGTGGTGAATGGCGTGGAGTGGAAGGCTTATGAAGGCGCGTTCCAATGGGTACCGAACTTGGAGACGATGAACGCGAAAGCATCGGGGGCGGCGGGACAGATCGATCTCGGCAAGCGCACCCGGGACAATGAATTGGGCATGCTCTTCACCGGATATCTCAACGTGCCGGAAGATGGTGAGTACACTTTTTCCATCGAGACGGATACAGGTGCACTCTTACGTATCCACGATGCCACCGTGGTGGATGCGGACTATGGTTATATGAGTGGCAAGGAAGCCAGCGGCAGCATCAAGTTGAAGGCAGGCTTGCATCCCTTCCGGCTTTACTACGCCCGGGGCAAGCAGGGTAAGCCTGCCTTGAAGTTCTCTTGGAGCACCCAAGGCGTTGCCAAGCAGCCGATACCGGCCAGTATTTTTTACCGCGCCCAGTGATTGCTGACCGAGGCTCACCAATAAAACATTGGCCGCGTCACTTGCGAATACCGGAGACTGCCACGACTGTAAGGAGGTAGAGTTCTAGAAAACTGCCCTTCCTACCGCTGTAAAACATTCCTTTCGTTGACCGGGAGAATGAGTTCTGGCAGTATGAAGGTGCTCAATTACAACCATTTATACCGGCGCCTAATCGTATCGCCGTGTGGAAAGGCAACATGGCTGAGAAGAAAACAAGCGCCGTCCGCGTACGGGAAGCCACGCGTAAGGACGTTGCCGCATTAATCGAATTGAACCGGGCTTCTTACCCGGTACTGGCAGGGGAAAATGTCGTCTGGGGTGAGACTCACCTGAACAGTCATCTGAGAATTTTTCCGCAGGGACAGATCGTGGCCGAAGTGAAGGGAAAGATAGTCGGGGCGGCATCTTCCCTGATCGTGAATATGGGCTCCGATTCACTGCGGAATCATACCTGGTCCGGTATCACCGACAGCGGGTATTTCACCAGTCACGATCCCCAAGGCGATACCCTGTATGGTGCGGATGTGTACGTACATCCCGATGCCCGTGGACTTGGAGTAGGGCACGCACTCTACGAAGCCCGTCGGGAATTATGCCGCAAGTTGAATCTCCGCCGCATCCTTGCCGGGGGAAGATTGTGGAACTACGAGAAGCATGCGGAAACGATGTCGGCCCAGGAGTATGCCCAACGCGTGGCTGCGGGAGAACTGCGTGACCTGGTGTTGAGTTTCCAGTTGCGGGAAGGTTTTCATCTTCGCGGCGTGATGCCGAATTATCTCAAGGACCCGAAAAGCCGCAATAACGCCAGCCTGATCGAATGGCTGAACCCCGAATACAAGAGCCGCGGCAAAGGACCGCGCAAAGTGCGGGTGGCTTGTGTGCAGTACCAGATGCGCAAGGTGGACGCCTTTGCCGACTTCGCGCGGCAGGTCAGTTACTTCGTGGATGTGGCAGCCGATTACCGTTCTGACTTCGTGCTCTTGCCCGAGCTGTTCAGCGTCCAGTTGCTCTCACGTCTGGATGCGATCTCGCCTTTGGAGGGCATGAAGAAGCTGGCGGCTTACACGCCGAGGTTCAAGAAGCTGATGAGTGAGCTGGCCAAGAAGTATGGCATCACCATCATCGCGGGGAGTCATCCGGTGTATGTGGGCAAGCAATTGCATAACATCGCCCATGTCTGCCTGCCGGACGGGAGCATGGTGGAGCAGCCCAAACTGCATATCACCCCTAATGAACGCAAATGGTGGGGCATCAGCGGCGGCCAAAAGCTGGGCGTGATCGATACTCCTAAGGCCAAGATCGGGGTGTTGATCTGCTATGATGTGGAATTTCCAGAAGCGGTGCGCTACCTGGCGGATGCGGGGGCAGAGATCCTGTTCGTGCCCTTCTGCACGGACAACCGGCATGGTTATCTGCGGGTGCGCTATTGTGCCCAGGCGCGGGCCATCGAGAACCAGATCTACGTGGCACTCGCGGGGAACGTCGGCAACTTACCGGATGTGACGAATATGGATGTGCAGTATGGCCAGGCGGCGGTGTTCACGCCGTCAGATTTCGCCTTTGCCCGGGACGGCATCGCGGCAGAGGCAGATTCCAATGAGGAAACCGTGCTGATCTGCGATCTGGATCTGGACAGTCTGCACGATTCACGCAGCAGTGGGACGGTTACGCCTCGGCTGGACCGGCGGCCGGACTTGTTCCAATTCGTGACGAGTTTCAACGCGCCGGCAACGCTGACTCCAGCAGCCACCAAGGAAGGTCCGCTGGGCGACCAGTTGGATTTTACCAGCGAGAAACTGGCCGAGGGGCAATAGCCCGATTATCCTAGCCATAATTTAACGAGATGCCAATGCACGGCCTGAAATCGCCGGGTAGTTAAGTTGAGTCACCTATGACTTGGGAAATGCTATTCGTTTTCGGGCTGCTCGCCGCATCGTTCGCGATGATGGTATGGGAGAAGCTGTCGCTCGATGTCGTGGCGATGCTGGCCTTCAGCGCATTGATCGTCACCGGCATACTTACTCCCGGCGAGGCGTTCCAGGTCTTCAGCAATGATGCTGTCATCACTGTAGCCTGTATGTTCGTACTGAGTGCGGCATTGGAGCGTACTGGCGTCATCGAAGGTATCGGCCGGAGGTTGAACGAGCTCGTCGGCAAGTCTGACTGGGCGGTCTTGCTGTTGGTGCTCCCGATCGTGGCCGCGACTTCCGCCTTCATCAACAACACGCCGGTGGTGGTGGTGTTCATGCCCATCATGATCACGCTGGCAGCTTCGCGCGGGATCAAGCCCTCCAAGCTGCTCATTCCGCTTTCCTTCGCCTCGATCTTTGGGGGGACATGTACTTTGATCGGTACTTCGACTAATGTGTTGGTCAGTTCCACGGCCACGCAGATGGGGGAGGAACCGTTGGGTATGTTTGAGCTGGCGAAGGTCGGCCTTATCCTGACGGCGGTGGGGATCGTCTATCTGCTGACCATCGGGCGCAAGCTGTTGCCGGATCGGGAAACACTGGCTTCCATCCTCCAAACTACCGAGAGCAAACAGTATCTGACCGAGGCGGTCATTGTGGCCGATTCTCCGCTGATCGGTAAGAAATTGACGGATACGCCACTGGCGAACCAGGCCAAGGTGCGCGTGATGGAGGTCATCCGGTATGGAGAAGCGGTGCCGGTACCGCTGAACGAAATCGAACTGGCGCAAGGCGACCGGTTGCGGCTGACCACGGAGCTGTCATCGGTCATCGATCTTAAATCCATGAAAGGGGTAGAGATCATCCCCAAGGTGGACTTGGGCATCGAGCTGGTCGGAACTCAAAAGGCGGTGGTTGCAGAGTGCGTCATCGGGCCGCATTCCAGCCTCATCGGCAGCAGCATCCGGGATGTTAATTTTCGCAAACGCTACCGGGTGATGGTGATGGCGGTGCATCGCCAAGGCATCAGCCTGCGGGAGAACTTCACCGATGTGAAACTGCAGTATGGCGACACGCTGCTGGTGGAGGGGCCAGAGGCAAGCGTCAAGGAACTGGCGGAAGGGCACGACTTCCTGCTCCTGCTGGATGTGCCACACGAACCGAAGCGGCATCAGCAGCAATGGTTCGCCGTGGGGGCCATCGCGATGGTTATCACCCTGGCGGCCTTCAATGTGGCGACTATCGGTTCGCTCGCCTTGATCGGTGCCGTATTCGTGGTGGCCACCCGTTGTCTGGATGTGGAGGAAGCCTACAAGGCAGTGGAGTGGAAAATCATTTTCCTGATCTTCGGTATGCTGGCCTTGGGCCTGGCTTTGGAAAAGACGAAAGGGGCGGAGCTCATCGCGCATGGAATCATCAACGGCTTGGGCAGTATGGGGCCTACGGTGGTGCTGATGGCCATCGTGATCATATCTTCGGTGATGACTTCGTTCTTATCGAATAATGCGGTGGCGGTCTTGCTGACGCCGGTCGTCATCCAGGCGGCGGCGACGATGTCCGTGAGTCCGCGTCCCTTCATCATCGCCGTGGCCATCGGCGCTTCGGCCTGCTTTGCCACACCCATCGGCTATCAGACAAATACGCTGGTGTATGGTGCGGGCGGCTATCGGTTCCGGGATTTCATCAAGGTCGGTCTGCCATTAAATATCATCTTTTGTGTGCTGGCGGTGTATTTTATCCCGAAATTCTGGCCGTTCCTGGCGAAATGAAGCACGGTGAGGCTGGTTGCGGGACTGAAAAGCGGGTGCGCGATTTCGATCGGCATGAAATAGTGACACATATGAACACCAACCGGCGTCGTTTCCTGGCCCTTGCTGGCGGGGCGGCTGTAGGTATCGGCAACTTGGGCGGGCTTTTGCCCTTCAGTCCGCTGAACGCGGCCGAGTTGGCGGTCACCCCGGATCTGATCCAATTGCGTCCCGAGATCATCCCGCTGATCAAGCTGATTGAGCAGACTCCGCGGGAGCGTTGTCCGGAGATGTTGGCCGGGCAATTACGCAAAGGAGTGCCGTTCCGGGAGTTGATGGCTGCCGCCTTTCTCCATGCCTTGCTGCATGATGGGCATCACACGGTCTACCTGATTTACTCGGCATTGGAGATGAGCCGCCAAGCACAGCCCGAAGAGCGGTTATTGCCGTTGTTTTGGGCGGTGGATGTGGTGAAGGAGCATATCGAGCGCTTCAAAGAAAAGCCCGTGCCCGCATTGCGTGGTTCTTTGCCAGAGGGTAGCAAGGCGAGGGAAGAATTTGATGCAGCGATGGATGATTGGGACCGGGATCGCGCGGAGCTCGCGGTGATCGGATTGGCTCGGAGCCAAGGGGTGCGTGCGGTCTTGCAACGCTTTTGCCACTACGGCGCGCGCGATTGGAGTTTCATCGGGCACATGCCCATCGCGGTCTCCAATGCGTGGCGGACGCTGGAGGTCATCGGTGAGCGGCATGCGGAGCCGACCTTGCGGTATCTGGTGCGCGAACTGCATGAGTGGAATTCCAAGAAGACGCAGGGCCAGTCCTTTGATACCAATCAGGAACTCGTCAAAAAGTGGTTTGCCAAGCTGCCGCCGGATTGGGCGGATCACCGGAGTGAAGAGAAGGGGACGCTGGAGCTATTGCGTATCCTGCGGCTGGGCGATTGGAATCAGACCTGCCAGTGGGTAGCGCGTGGACTGGCGGAAGGTTGGGTGCATGCCGGAGCAGTGTGGGATGCCACGCATCTCGCGACCGCGGAGTTCATGGTGCGCTTCAAACTGGGGAATATCCGCATGAGCAACCGGGCGCTGCACTCGAACACCTCGGGCAATGCGCTGCATCATCTCTTCAAAGTGTGTGAGGATGCGCGGACAAGATTTTTGATCGTGCTGCAAGCGGCGGCATGGGCGGCGGCATTTTTGAAGAATGAGGAAGACCGAGGAATGCTGCGG
>CAZRGY010000014.1:0-12188 GCA_964599715.1 uncultured Verrucomicrobiota bacterium
ATCCAAGTGCTGTGGCAGGCGTTCGCGTAACAATATTGGATCCTTCTCCCGCAATCGCTCTTTAAAGTAAGGTTGAGCTTCCAGTGCAGCGATGAACTTTTCGGTAGCCGGCAGGTCCCCGAAATCTCGTGCCGAAATCAGCAAAGTCATCTTGTGGGTTACACTGGCGGGTTTCCCCTGAATCACCCGACCATTGGCGTCGATGCGGGTTTTGACGGCCGGAGTAGTGATCATTGTTCGTTCCAGTTGAAGACGTACGACCTCTATCCCATCAACCATCGAAAACTGCAGCGCATCCAGCGGGCCGGTCCAAAGGAAGCGTTTGACCCATTGTTGCCGTAGCCGGGTCCGTTGCGCTTCAGTGGCGGCCGCTTTTTGGGCCAGTCTGGTGACGGCATCCGCCTGCATCGTTACGGAGGAAAGCTCAGCCTGGACGTGAGCAAGCTCCTGAGTTTCGTGAAAAATCTGCAACCGGACGACCAGCCCCCAGAGTAACATCAATCCGATCAATATTGCTGCCACCTGCAAGCTACGCTTGACCGGGTCACGTCGCCGTAAATCAGCCTCCTCCTGCCGGGCAGCCAACAAGTTGATCGGCCTTTCCGTGCCGGCAAGCAAAGTTTTGGCCAATCCCAAAGCGCTTCCCAATTGCAACTCGTCATTCAAGAACGTAGCCGCCGTGACTTCCGAAAGCTCAAGCTTGACCGTCTCCGCAATATTCCACAACTGGCACCGGGGCACCACCAAACCTTCCTGCATCACGCGGATAACCGCCGACTCCGTGCGGGCCAGACCGCCTGTGAACAGAGCCTGGCTGACAATACGCTCATGCACTTGCTCAAAAAAATCGATCGAAGCACGCAACTCCCGCAGCAATATCTGGGCTGCTTTTTCCAAACGCTCAAAAGACTCTTCGGACAGATGCACCTTGGCTTCCTCCTTGTCCGGCTCCTTCTCCAGTTTTTCAGACAAATGGTTGCAGCCGATCGGGATGATACGGTTCATCACCGCCTGCCCCTCGAGCAAGATCGAGATAGAGGTCGCTTTTGAACCGATATCGATCAGTGCCACCGCATGTCCCGTCAATAAAGTTTGGCACGTCTGCCGGGCGATATTGATCAAGGCGCTTTGTGTGAAGGTCACCTCGCGGAGGATCAAGCCGGCGCCGATGGCAGCCTCTACAAAATGGTCCACCAAAGTCCGTTCGGCAGCGCCCATCAATACATTCTGCCGAGGCTGGACTCGCCCGGCAGAGGTCTGGCTGCCCGCTTCTTTGCTGAATCCGTTTCCTGTGCCGGAAGTGGCGGTGGTCGTCGCAGAGGTGCTGACCTGCGATACCACGGCGCAGTCCACCTCGTAGTCGCCCAGTTCCAGATGCAGATACTGCCTGGAATTGTTTTTCAGCATGCCCCGCAGACTGGCCAGAGGCACTACGGGCAGCTCGACGTTACGGAAGACCCCCTCCAGCGGACTCAGCGCGATGCTTAGATGCCGGGTCTTCTTCGCCCCAAGACTCTGATGGATACTCCGCAGATGCTCAGTCATCAGCGGAAGCGATTGCTTTAGCTCCGTTAATACGCCCGGGAGAATCACGTAGCTCAGCAGCACCACCTGATCATTCCGCCGTTCCACATAGACGGCTTTGGTGGAACTGGCGCCTAAATCGACGACGACCACCCGCTCCGGGCGCTTGGCCTGAAATAGATTGTCCCATCGGCTCATGCCCATCCCTCCGTCAAAGATGACGCCCAAAAAAAAGAACGAAGCTCTTTTGCCAGCCCGAATATGATGCTATGCTGAAACATTCGTTCAATTTCCGGGTTCCTTCGGCGTCACGCGCAAAGAGGTCATCAACATCCCAAACTCTTGGTAGGCCGGTGCTGCCTCACCTGCCAGCCTGGTCTGCCGAATCTCGAGCATGCCTTTCTCATATGGCACAAAAGCCACCCGGCTGTAGAGCCGCAGATTGCCACCATAGTCTTCGAGCAAGTCAAACGCCACCCCGGAACTGCTGCTGGTGTGGCACGCAAACCGGTCTTTGATTCGGGCATCAGGATACCGCGCCTTCAGCATGCTCGCGGCCCAGTCCGCCTCCTCACCTGCTTTGCGGGCTGCTGGCTCCGGCAGCAGGCGGAGACGGATGGCTGTGTCCAGTTCACGAGGCGTCAAGGTGACACTCTTTTCGCCACGATTGCTCTCCAGCCGCCAATCGAGTGGGGGAATGAAACTGAAACGATGCTCATCAGCAATCACGCAATACCCGGTGACCAGACCGCGTTCCGGTATCTGCACCGGCTCGTTGACCACTACAAAATCCACCTTCCCTTGGGCGGGTTCGGCGGCGGACAAGGTATTCCCCTGCCCCGTCAGACTGATGATGAGACATAGCCAAATGCTTACTATAGCGGGCAGCATCATAATTTCCGGTTCGTTCCATCAGACAGTTTCACATCGAGTTTGCCACGGGAACAAAACCTCAATTCCGGCGTGCCCACCGGCAGGCGGTCTTGCCTCTGCAAGTTCTGGTCATAGGCCCAGTTACGCCTTTTAGGCGGCTCGTAGATATCGCCCGTGGCTCCCCACGGCGCCGTCGCGATGCGGCTATCAAAAAGAGCCACGATCGAGCCGTTGAAGGTAAAGGTTGCCTCACTCCAATCCTCCAGGTGACGGAAAAAATTTTCAACCCCGCCACTGTAGTAACCTTTGCGGGTCGGCACGATGCCAGACATCACCGCCGCATTGACCGTCACATCCCCCGCTCTCCGGTGTTTCAGGCTCTTCCCGTCATTCTTGTCGTCCCACGAGGAAGACAGTATTGTGATCGCATCGGATACCAGCGCGGCGCGCACGGAATAGCTTGTATTGGCCGTGCCCAAGAGCCCCGCCACCACATTGTAATCACCTTTTACATAAAGGGGATTGGGGGTGGCTATGGTTAGCCCATAGTAGGGCAAGGTTTGCCCGTTGATCAGGCGGATGGCCGCAAAGTTCCGCGAATCTTGCGTCCTTAAATCTGCCAGGTAAACCAAATCAGGCCGCCGCCCCAAAGTCCAGGTGAGGCTGTTGTAATACTCCAGAAACTTGGCGATATCGAATTCCGTGAGGAGGGCATTTCGGTTTTGACGCTTGTCAAACAGGGATTCAGTGACCCGCAGCATCCCGGAACTTTCCAGATACGTCACCCTGGTCCTGAATCGGTTATAGGCACCGCTGGTTGCCTCCACCCGGTCATCATGGATCAAGACCACCAGATCGGCGCGATTATAATAGCGCAGGGCCCCCAAGGCCGAACTGCGGGATTCCTTGTCGGGAGGTATTTCCACCAGTTCCCGCAACACATCTGGCACATTATTCGTGCCCAGTGGCAGCGAAAGCGTGTTGGCACCCCCATCTGCCTCCTTTTGATAAACCACCTTTCCAGACTTGCGAGGGACCGGATCTAGCGGACTGCCCTCCTGCAATATCCGCCCCGAGGCCGTGACATTTCCTTGAAAAATGAGTTCAGACTGGGGCTCGAGATAGATATTACCGTTCGCGTGTACCGGACCACTGAAGGTCATCGCAGCGGAAGGGCATATCTCTAGGTCCATAAAATAGAATATCCCGTAGTTGCTGATCGGAACGGCCAGCAGTGAAAGCTCCTGACTGGAGGTGACGCCCCGACTGGTCTCGACGCTCAACTCCCGCGCCTGGCAACCGACCTGATAGGTCGTACTGTAGCCGTAGATTCCGCGGTACTTGCCCGGTACCTCCTGATATCGCCAAGTATTGAGCCGAGTTACCGAAACCCGGTTCTTGCTGTCGCTCAGATTGGAGAATTGGTAGTTGTCCCATATCGCAGCCTCCTTGGCGGATGGTATTTGCCTGCGGTATTTGGAGGCCTCATCGGAAACATGATCTTCACCTTGTTCAAAGTAATCGCGGGACATCTTGCTGACCACTTGTTCCACGGCTGCTTCCGCAGCCGCCGCTGCATTGCTGAACTCCATGGCCCGCTTGGATTGCTGCGCCGAACCTGCCGCCCAGTTCAAAGCGGCCCCCAAAACCAACAAACTTGCCCCCGACAGTATCATCACCATGATCAGGGCATAACCCTGCCGGGCCGGCGGGGCAGAAGAGGAAGTTGTTCCGAGGGGAAATTTCATCCTATTGACGGGCGCGGGTGGCCACTTTCATCTGCCATTGAAATGAATCATAATACTCACCTTTGCCGACGCGGGCATCGGAGCCCGGGACTTTGCTGTATTGCAGCATCACCCCTAACACAAAACCGTTCTGCCGGTTGCTCAACGTCCGCCCAGCCGCATCTTCCGCGCGAAAAACATTCCGGTTCAGGAGGCCCTCCGCCATCAATTTAAGCCCCGTCCCATCGGCAGACACGGACATCAGATTTCCCTTCTCAGCATCGACGAAGTAGCGGGTGAAATCATTGGTATCCGAGGAATTGTAAATCTGGATGGCGTTTCCTTCCTGGGGTTCCAAAGGCGAAAGTTCGACGAAAGATTTGAAGTCTCCCCGCCCGATCTTGATATGGTCGGCCGACCGGATATCAGACCCCATGCGCATCGATAGAATCCGTCCCGCGTCAGCTGCTCCCAGATTCGAACGGGTAAGCTGAAACACCTTAAGCCCAAAAACGTGGCCTGCAATCATACCGGCAATGACCAAGGAAAAAATCGACATCGAAACCATCAGCTCAGTCAGGGTAAATCCTGCTAGGCTGCGCATGCGTGCCAGGCAAAGGCCCGAACCATGAATGATGGGTAGGTTCATTGTTCAGGACAGCGGTAGGACGTCAAAGAGTTCGTGTAAACCCCCCGGCCTGGAAACTTCCATATACATTCAGCTTTGATCAACCGAACGGGGGGATCTTGAGAGATGACTGATATGTATATCCGATTGGTTGCCAAGATGACCTTGTCCCCGGAACGTGGTAAATCCAGCGGCTGGATAACCACCGGAAACTGGTTGCTGGCAACCTCATCCAAAGGGGGGGAAGCCAAGGTGTCCCATCGGGCTGCTCGAACCTGTTCCAGCCGTTGAGAAGCCTGCGATTGGGCAGCCGCCGAACATGCCAGCCACTCCGCATGATAAACACAGTTGATATATCCTGTGACGATACCAGTGATGACGGAGGATGCTATAGCCAGAGAAACCACCACTTCCGCCAAGCTAAACGCTTTAGCCGAGCGGACCACACGTCTTACTTTTCGAGAAGCTGCCTGCGGGCTGCTGGTGGGTGATTGATTAAGCACAATCAGCCTCCGCCTGCCGGCCAAACCACTCAAATTGTCTGCAATTATATGTTTTAATCGAGACAACATTTAGATATTCAATCGTGCGCTTTGCAAGCGTTGTTCAGCAAGCTTGTTTGATTTGCAAAAATTGCGAAAATAGGACAAAACACGAATAAAAACCCTTTTTTCCGGCTCTAGAATCCCCCTCCAACTGGACCTACCAGTCATTCACCCCTCTAGCGTTGTTAGATGTAAAAGCATGTACCTAAACTCGATCGGGCTTGTATCCGGTTTCATTTCGACTTTCCCCCGCTATCCATTCATACTCAGACCAACAATGAAATCAATGACGGGCTACGGGCGCGGTGAATGCGCTCAAAATGGGTATAAGTTTTCCGTGGAGGCCAGCTCCGTTAACCGGAAACAGACGGATATCGCCGTGACCTTGCCGCGCAATCTGGAGCCTCTTGAGGCACAGGTTCGTGACGAGGTAAATCGCAGTATCTCCCGCGGCCGGGTAGTCGTCCGGGTCGCCCTCCATGCCGCCAAGGACAAGGCAGCCGGGCAACTCCGCCTGAATGACGATCTGGCCAAGTCCTACGTCAAAGAGTTCAAACGCCTGGCCAAGGAATTGAAACTGGCCAGTAGCGACGTGACCTTGGATCTCCTCCTACGTGCCCCCGGCGTGATGCAGATCGCTGAGGACGACGCTGATGCCGAAGATTACTGGCCGGACCTCCACAAGGCATTGCAGCAAGCTCTGGCCGAGATGCTGAAGATGCGCGAACGCGAAGGGAAATCGCTGGAGAAAGACCTCGTCGGCCGCATGAAAGAGATCAAGGCCGCCGTGCAACGCATCGCTAAGCGCGCTCCCGAGGTGCAGGTGCGTTACCGTGAACAGTTGCAGCAGCGCATCAAGAGCGCCGGACTGGACCTTCCCCAAGTGGAAGACGAACGCCTCATCAAGGAAGTCGTTTATTTCGCCGACCGCTCCGACATCACCGAGGAACTGACCCGGTTGCTAAGTCACTTCGGCCAGTTCGAGGAATGCTTGAAATCCAAGGAACCCATTGGTCGCACACTCGACTTCCTCTCACAAGAGATGAATCGGGAAGTGAACACCATCGGTTCCAAAGCCAACGATGCCGAGATCGCCCGCGACGTGGTGGTCATCAAGGCGGAACTGGAACGTTTCCGGGAACAGGTGCAGAATATCGAGTAGTGTTATTATGGGTCAGAACGCCTCATCCGCATTGTTGATCGTGCTCTCCGCTCCCTCCGGTGCGGGCAAGACCACCTTGGGCGACAACCTGCTCGGCAAGCGCACGGACATCGTTCGCGCTGTCACTTGCACCACCCGCGCACCCCGCCCCGGTGAGGAACACGGTGTGCACTACTATTTCTTCAGCCTGGAAGAGTTTGAACAGCGCGTAGCCGCCGGCGAATTCCTCGAGCACGCCCATGTTTACAAGAACCGCTACGGCACTCTGAAAAGCGAAGTGCTCGGCAAGCTCCGTGCCGGTCAAGATGTCCTACTGACCATCGACGTCCAAGGCGCCGCCAGTGTTCGCAAACTGGCCCAATACGATGCCGAACTGGCTCAATCTCTTGTTACAGTCTTCCTCACTCCTGCGTCTCGCACAGAGCTTGAAGCGCGGTTGAACGGCCGCGGCACCGAAACTCCGGAAGTGCTCGCACGCCGCTTGCAGGAAGCCGACGTGGAATTGGAACAAGCACCGCTGTTCGATTATCTTTTATTGAGCGAAACCCAAGAGATGGACGTGGCAGCATTGGAATCGATCATTGCCAGTGAACATCGCCGCACCAAGCGACTGGGTTTGCCAGACGATTTGAAGCCAGCATCATGAGCACTGTAAAAAACATCGTGTTGGGTGTCACCGGTTCTATAGCCGCCCACAAGGCCATCGACCTGGCCAGCCAGTTGACCAAGGCCGGTGCGAATGTGGAAGTGACCATGACGGCGGATGCCCAGCGGTTCGTCACCCCCCTGCCTTTCAAGACCCTTACCCGTAAACCCGTGGTGACCGATCTCTATGATGAGGAGGAAGGTTGGAAACCCAGCCACGTCCGTCTGGCTGATGATGCTGATCTCCTGCTCATCGCGCCCGCCACGGCGAACATCCTCGCCAAGATGGCTCATGGGATTTCCGATGATGCCTTGAGCTGCATCGCCCTGGCCCTGAATCCACAGGCAAAAATACTCATCGCGCCCGCCATGAACGGCAAGATGTGGCTCCACCCTGCGACGCAAGCCAACGTGCAGACGCTCAAGGAACGTGGCGTGCAATTTATCGGCCCGGATGAGGGCATGCTCTCTTGTGGCTATGAGGGCATCGGCCGGCTTTATCCGGTGGCCGAGATTGGCGCGAAAGCGTTGGAAATGGTGGGCTTGGGCTGACCACCAAGCCGCCGCTACGGGCATGAGATTCAAGACGCTCAAAGAACTGGCCAGTGTGTTGATCAGCCCGCCGGTTGATCCGCTGGAGCAGTCCCGCCGCGTCGGCTTCATGGAGGAGAATGTGGCCCTGCCGGTGAAGGCCATTCTCTTTGCGATGGTCTTCTATTTTCTCTTTCTCTCCGGCGAATTCGAAGGGGTCAGGAATCTTGGTGACGGCGGCTTTCCCATTGAGAGCATCAAGCAGGCGATGATCGCCTATCTCGCCCTGAATTGCGGGGCGGCCTACGTGCTCATCAAGCACAAGCAATACAGTCCACGGTTGGTGCAATGGGTGGTCTTCAGCAGCAACCTGATGGATGCCCTCATCCTCGCCCTTTGCACCATGCTCACTGGTGGCTTGAACACTTATGCCTACTGGGTGTTCCTGGCCTTGATCATCCGTAACGCCGTCAGCGTACCAGATGCCCCGTTGCAGATCGGCCTCAATCTGTTGCTGGTCGTATGTTATGCCGGCGCGGCATTCGTCGATAAAACCTCCATCGATTTCGAGATCGAGCGCCAGTTCGAACTGGAGGACGCCCAACTCCGGAGCGGGCATATTGTCGGCGGCTACACTTACCAGCCCTACATGATTCGCATATTTCTGATGCTCCTGGTCATCGCCTGTTGTTACGGCGTTCAGATCCTTTTCGACCGGCAGCGGCAAGTGGAGGAAGATCAACGCGAGCATCAGCTGCGTCAGGAACAGTTGCAATCTGCCGGAAGACTGGCTGCCGAGATCGCGCACCAGATCAAAAACCCGCTGGCCATCATCACCAACGCCTCCTTTTCCCTCCAAAAAAATCTGGCCTCGGAAGGTAAAAAACCCGCTTTGCAACAGATCCAGATCATCCGGGATGAAGTGGAGCGGGCGGACCGGATCATCACCGAACTCATGGGCTACGCTCAACTGGCCGAAGGCAAGGTGGAAAAGTTGAACGTCCTCGAGGAATTGAACCGGGCCATCGATCAAGTCTTTCCCAAAGGCACTCACGAGAAAATCCGGGTGGTGCGGGATTATGATAATGACCTGTTGCCGCTCCAGATGCAGCAACGTCACCTCGCCGAGATCTTCGTGAACCTGCTCACCAATGCCCGCGAAGCAATGCACGGGCAAGGCCGCATCAAGATAACCACCCGCAACGCCAAAGATTACCGGGTGATCATCACGATCGAAGATAGCGGCCCGGGCATCCCCCCGGAGAAAGTGGTCAAGATTTTCGAAGCCTATTTCACCACCAAAGAAAAGGGTTCCGGGCTTGGCTTGGCAATCGCCAAGCAAAATACGGAGATCTATGGCGGCCAATTGACGGTGGAATCGGAGATTGGACAAGGCGCCAAGTTCATTTTAAATCTCCCGGCAAGAACCATGATGCGAATCAACCGATGAGCCGTACATTGCCCCCCATACTGGTCGTTGACGACGAGAAGAACATGCGCGTCTCCCTCCAGACCATCCTTGAGGATGAGTCTTACAAGGTGGTGTGCGTGGACTCCGCCGAAGACGGGTTGAGGAAACTGGAGAGCGAAGAGTTCTTCATGGTAATCACCGATGCCCGCTTGGGAGGCATGAGCGGTTATGATTTCCTGGCCAAAGCCAAGGCCCGCTGGCCCCAGTTGCCCATCGTGATGATCACCGCATACACCACCACCAAACTGGCAGTGGAAGCCATCAAGGCCGGAGCGATGGATTACCTGGCCAAGCCATTCGCCCCCGAAGAACTGCTGCATATCGCAGAGCGCTGCGGCGAAAGGTATGAGCTGCTGAAGGAGAATGAATCCCTCCGTTCCCGCAGCTCGGAAACATATCACCTGGAAGACATCATCGGCGAATCCGCCCGCATGACTGAGCTGCGGCAATTGATCAAGACCGTGGCCCCGACCAATGCGACCGTACTCATCCTGGGCGAAAGCGGCACGGGCAAGGAGTTGATCGCCGGTGCGATGCACAACTTGAGTCAACGTGCCCGGAAGAACTATGTACGGATCAACTGCGCCGCCATCCCGGAAATGCTGCTGGAGAGCGAGTTGTTTGGACATGAGAAAGGCTCCTTCACCGGTGCCTTGAAACAGAAAGTTGGCCGGGTGGAAGAAGCCAATGGTGGCACGATCTTCCTGGATGAGATCGGCGATATGAGCCGGTCACTCCAGGCAAAGCTCTTACGCTTTTTGGAGGACGGCTCCTTCACCCGGGTCGGAGGCAATGAAGAACATCGGGTGGATGTCCGCCTGATCGCCGCGACTAACCGGGACGTCATCAAAGCCATCGAAGCCGAGGAATTCCGGGAAGATCTTTACCATCGTTTGAATGTAGTCCAGTTCCGTCCCACCCCATTGCGCGAACGCGGCCGGGATATCATCCTGCTGGCCGAGCATTTCCTGAAATACTTCAATCAGATCATGGGCAAACACGTGGTCCGTCTTTCCAAGCCCGCTGAAGGTCACCTGCTTTCGCATCATTGGCCGGGTAATGTCCGGGAACTGCGAAACGTAATCGAACGGGCCGTCATTCTGGAAGGAACTCAGGAAGTACAAGTGAGCAGTCTGCCTGATTTCCATCTGGAGAACCGTCTGCAAAAAGGCGACAGCCTGCGGCTTCCCTCCGCTCAATCATTGGACGATGCGCTGGCTGACTATGAGAAAAAACTCATACTTACCACCATTGAGCAAAACCGTTACAGTCTTTCCCGTTCTGCGGAACAGCTGAAGATGAGCCGTCACGCCTTGCGCTACCGCATGCAAAGGCTGAATATCAGCCTGGATCAGTCGAATGAAGATGGTGCGGACAGCAATGATTCTTAAGATAGCATTACCAGAGTTCGTTAAGGCATGAAGAGAGACAAATTAGCGACCCGGATAGATGTACAGAAAATGTCCCATGGGCAGTCCACGCTCGATCAGACCGCGCTGATGGTGCCAGCCATCGGTATCGGAGTGATGCTCCTGCTGATGGCGGTTTTCTATCTGCGTTATCGTCGTAAACAACGGCGGCATAGTCCTGTGAAGCAGTCAAAGACCGATCACAAACCCGAGCATTCGGACCGTTCCAAACGCCGTCGTGGGGCGACCTTGGCTGAATCGGGAGGCTTACCCCCAGTTCGCCCGCCCGGCAAGGAGGTCGCCTCGTGAGTGCAGCGGTAAGCGAAGGTATCACGCAGCGGAGCCAGTCAAACCTGGCGCTCGCGTTCTTCCTGTTGCCGAAGGAGAAAAAAATGGGCATGTCCGCCCTGTACGCTTTTTGCCGTGAAGTGGATGACGTGGCGGATGAAGAATCCACTCCCGCAGAGACTCGCCGACAACAATTGGCCGAATGGCGGGAAGACATCCATAAAGCGTGTCACGGCGGCAAACCGAAATTTGTGGTGAACCAAGAATTGCAGCCCTTCATCCAAAAATACACTTCGATGCCCTGATCCGCGGGTGTGAGATGGACTTGGATACCTTCCGCTACGAGACGATGGCTGATATGGAAAACTATTGCTACCACGTCGCCTCGGTCGTCGGTCTCTTGAGCATTCAGATCTTCGGCTATCAGAACCCCGTCTGCCGCGAGTATGCCGTCTATCTGGGAAAAGCGCTGCAATACACCAATATCCTGCGCGATGTCCGCAATGACGCCGAGCGTGGCCGCATCTATCTCCCGTTGGAAGAACTGCGCAAGTATGGTGTGACGGAACAAGAGATTTTGGAGTTCAAATACAGCAACAAGTTCAAGAACTTGGCGACCCATGTGGGACAACAAGCCCGCTATTTTTACGAACTTGCCCGCAAAACTCTGCCTCCTGAGGACAAAAAGAACATGATGACCGCGGAGCTGATGGGCAGTGTTTACTGGCGTCTGTTCTTAAAACTGGAAGCCAGTGGTTTCGATGTTTTTGGTCCTAAAAAGACCAAGCTGAGTAAATTGCAAAAAATTTCCCTCATCTTCAGGGCGTGGTTGGGGATGACTGTAGGGGGCACCGTGCCAGGGTATGGAGTCCGTTAGACCGAGGAGACGTCTCATTGTAAACGCTGATGATTTTGGCCGTTCTGCAAGCATCAACGCAGCGGTGATCCGCGCCCATAAGGAGGGCATCCTCACGACGGCCAGCCTGATGGTCAATGGAAGTGCCTTCAATGAAGCCGTGGAACTGGCTCATGAAAACCCGACCCTCGGCGTCGGCCTGCACCTCTCACTGATCTGCGGCCGTTCGAGCCTGAAGCCTACCGAGATCCCCGGACTGGTGGATAACCGCTATCAGTTCAGCAACGACCCGGTCAGCACAGGTTTCCGTTATTTCATCAACCCTGGCTTGCGAGCGCAGTTGCGGCATGAGATCCGGGCGCAGTTCCAGAAGTTTCAGCTGACGAAACTGCCGCTGGATCATGTGAACGGGCATCTGAACATGCATTTGCACCCTACTATCTTCAGTATCCTGCGGCACCACGCCGTGGATCTGGGCATACGGCATATGCGGGTAACGCGGGATCGTTTCTGGCTGAACGCGCGCCTA
>CAZRGY010000014.1:12198-16069 GCA_964599715.1 uncultured Verrucomicrobiota bacterium
TCATCTTCAGCATGCTCGCCGCCCGTTCCCGGCCTGCCTTGCTCCGGCAGGATATCCGGCACACGAAACATGTGTTTGGACTGTTACAGAACGGCCGGGTGCATGAGGAATATGTCTCCCGCTTGCTGGCCCGTTTGCCGCAGGGGGATTCCGAGCTTTACTGCCACCCTTCGCTGGACGATTTTAAGCACGAACTTGAGGCGCTGGTAAGCCCACGCGTCCGCCAGCTGGTGGAAGCAAACGGCATCGACCTCATCCGGTATCAGGATTTATAGCGATCGCATGTGGAAGCTGGTGCTCATCCTATTGATCGGGCTTTTTTTTGAGTCTATCGGCGTGGTGTACCTTAAGAAAGGCATCACCACGGTGGGAGATATCAAGCAGATCAACACCAGCGAAATCATCCGCGTGATGAGGGCTGGAGCGACGAACAAATACATCCTGCTTGGGGTATTTTTCGAAGCCCTTTTTTTTGGCACCTTGTTGATGCTGATGTCACGTGGAGATGTCAGCTTCGTCTGGCCGATGACCTCCCTCAGCTTCGTATTCACGACCTTCGCAGCGGTCTGGTTCCTCGGGGAAAAAGTGACCTCGGTGCGCTGGATCGGTGTGGTTCTGATCGTGGTCGGTGCGGGATTGATCAGCTGGAGTGAGAAGCATAAAGAGCAAAAGCCCACTACCGAAACGGTTACTCCCGCAAATCCTGTTTCTAACACCTTGAACGAACCTTAGAGGCTGTCCGACAGGACTTGCGCGAGCTTACGGGCCGAGGATTGGACTCGTTTTTGGAAACGCATCAGCTCCGGAATTTTTCCAGGTGATTTCATCAGTGTCCACGCCAGCTTGCCGAAGTTCATCTCCATCTCCGACGTCATCATTTCATTGAAGTTCAACGGCAAATCCTCATGAGCGGCATCGGAGATAACTCTCACCGTAGCCGCAGGAATCCCCCGCTCCGTACAAATCTCGCGGATGATGCCTGATTCCATCTCCACGGCATCACACTGAGTCCGACTATACAGCGCTGCTTTATCCTGCTTGGTGATGGCTACAGTGGTGGCACAGAGAAATGTTCCCTTCTGCGCGCCAGCTTGTAGTAATCTATCTATGGCCGGAAAATCAGCCGTAGCATCCAGCACGACCAATTCAGGCGACAATCCTGGATTCAATCCCCCTGCATAACCGGCTGTGATGACGAAACTCGGGGTCGCCTTCTCCAAAGCTGCGAGGAATGATTGGCTGGCATTCTTGGCCCCCATGCCGGTGACAAGGATATGAACATCTGACCGGCCAGCCACCAGGGGACGAAACGGGGCCGCTTCTTCTTTTACCGCAAAGCAGACGATAACTTTTACCGGGTCACTCATGTGTTTCTCTGATGGCCTGCTGCTGGCGGAATGTCTGGTCCGGGATGGCAGCAGTCAAAATTGAGTGGGCTTCTTACGTCTCGAAAGCAGGATGGTAAAGGGAATTCCACCCATGACCAAGGGCCACAATCTCTTGAATAGTTACCCCGGATTGCGGTATCACTACCTCATCCCACTTATTGTGCTATGATCGCGAAACGAATCAGCCTGCTGCTTGCCATCACCTTTTGTCTGAGCAGTTCCTACAGCTATGGCGCAGCCTTAAGAGCCGGAGCAGCGGCCGTCGATATCACCCCCAAGGAATTCCCCCTGAACATGCCCGGCGGTTTCAGCGCAAAAATGGCGGAGAAAGCCCACGATCCCCTGCATGCCAGCGCACTCGTCTTGGATGATGGCACCCTCGCACTAGCCATGGTGGTGGTAGACAATCTCGGCACGGCACCAGAAACCATCGAGGAAGCCAAAGGCATTGCCGCGAAGGCGACCGGCATCCCGGTTAGCCGCATGCTGGTAGCCTCGACGCACACGCATACAGCACCTTCATCAAACACCCAAAAAGGACCCGCACCAGCGGTGGCTTATCGCAAACTGCTGGTCGAAGGCATCGCCGAATCCATCATCAAAGCGCATGCGGCTTTGCGCCCGGCGGCATTCGGCGCAGCTGCCCATCCGCTGCCGGAGGAAGTCTTCAACCGACGCTGGTATCTGAAGCTGGGCAAGATGCCTCTGAACCCATACGGCAAACTGGATCAGGTAAAGATGAATCCCGGTACCAGCCCAGAGGTATTGGACCGTCCCGCCGGGCCTACGGACCCCGATATCACGGTCCTTTCTTTGCAGGACACAAAACGCAAACCCCTCGCCTTATTCGCTAATTATTCGCTGCATTATGTGGGTGGCAGCCCCTCCGGCATGGTCTCAGCCGATTATTTTGGCGAGTTCGCCCGGCTGATGCCTTCCCGATTACGGGCGGGAGATGACTTCGTGGCCATGATGTCCAACGGCACTTCCGGCGATATCAACAACATCCCCTTTCTCGTCAACCGCCCGCCGCGCGAGCCGTTTGAACAGATCCGTATCGTGGCGAGTAAAGCAGCCGATACAGCATGGCTGGCTCAACGGAAAATCGCCAAGCACGAGACGAATATCAGATTGGGCATGCGCGAGCGGGAGATCACCCTGACCTATCGTAAGCCTACGGATGAACAGGTCGCTGCCGCCAAGAAGGTGCTGGCCATCAAAGACAAAGAGGCCATCGAGAAGCTACCACGTCTCGCCCAGAACTATGCTCGCAGCACTTTGTCTTCGGCCGAGCGCCCGGAGAGCTTCACGGTCAAACTCCAGGCTATCCGGATCGGTGATGTGGTGGTGTGCGGCATTCCCTTTGAGACGTTTGTGGAGATCGGGTTGGAGCTAAAGAAGCGCAGCCCATTTCCGCAAACCATGGTCATTGGGCTGGCAAATGGACGATATGGATACCTCCCCACCCCGGAACAGCATCGGCTGGGAGGCTATGAGACTTGGTTGGGCACTAACATCGTGCCGGAAGACACTTCTGTAGTCCTGGTCAATAATCTGATGGAGATGATGGCCGAACTGGCGAAGGAAAAATGACCCGCTTCTAAGCCCGGGCTTTCCGTAAACGCATGTCCTGATCGATATGCACCAGATTGTCCGGCAGTTGATTCACCCGGGGCATCTGTTTGATCGCTTTCGGGAAATCACGGTAGAGCGTGATGGCCACATGCTCGTTCTTCTTCACGCAGGCTTTGATCGCCTCGGAATCTTTCTCACAGTTCAGCAGGGTCTTCCACGAGTAGATGTGCTTGGGTTTGTGAAAATCACTGTTGGCTACAAAGGGTAACTGCCGCGTGCCGACAGGATTGAAGATGTCGTTACGGTTAGCGATCTCCCACGCATCGATAAGCGGTGCGTAGGTGTCCATATTTTCCCAAAGATGCAACGTGTTCTTGCCCCAATCGCTCTTCATGAGATGCGGGTGTGAGGCGATGGCCAAACCACCTTGGGCATGGATGTGACCGATGGTTTCCGGCAAATCCATGGAAGGATCGATCGGTGACTTCAAATCCACCCCGAGCAAGTGGGCGGATGATTTGGCGGTATAGCCATCCTTGTTGAACTCGATGCCGGTCATCACGATCATCCCATACTTGCGCCAAGCACGTTTGCGCTCTCGCTCGATGACCTCGAAGTATTCCTCCACCTGGTTGTGCCCCAACGTCAGGTTGCTCAGCTTCACCAACTTACCGATAAGTCGGCGTGGGTCGGCGAGATGGTCTGTGATACAGATGCAGTCAAAGCCCAGCTTGCCATAGAAATCCACAAGATCAGGCACGGAGAGTTTGCCGTCCGAGTAATTGCTGTGCATGTGGAAATCACACAACAGCATCTTTTGCTGGTTTGTGATCACTCCGGGCGCACCGTTCACACTGCGCTCCATGACCCGTTCAGATGCTTTCTCGAAGAGTTTGATCTTCTTGGTC
>CAZRGY010000014.1:16079-21119 GCA_964599715.1 uncultured Verrucomicrobiota bacterium
TGAACCGCGCGCCGTGGATCCGCTCGGAGACGAGCACGCGCGGGCGGCACAGCTCCCCCACGATGTAGGGGACCCGGATGAAGGGATGGTCCTGGTAGCGCAGGGCGAAGGCCCGCTGGTACTGCGACTCGCGCTCGTAGTCCAGCTCGTCGTCGATGCGCTCCATGACCCGCTCGGAGGGTTTCTCGAAGGGTTTGATCTTCTTGGTCGGGTCGTCTTGGCGATCGCACTCGGCCAGAACGGCTTCGGCGATCTTGATAGACGCATCCGGTTTGCTGATGCGGTCCAGATTGTTCTTCCAGCGATGCCACAGCTTGGAGCCATCAGCAAAGGCATCCTCCACCAATTCCACCACTTCCTTGTTCTTCTCCGTCACGGCTCCGAGACCAGCTTCCTCGATCAACCGCGCGTTCCCCTCTTCCTGACCGGGAATCACCTGGTTCACGATCATGGGTGTCTTCGCGGCGATAGTCTCCTGCACCGTCGCCCCACCGGCCTTGCCGATAATGAGATGGCTCTGCCGCATGAGCTGCGGCATGTTGTTCGTCCAGCCGAGGATTTCTACCCGGTCTTTATGCTCAGCCGTGCGTTCCAGCAGTTTCTCTTTGAGCTCGGCATCGCGTCCGACCGTCACGGTCAGGTGCACGTCAGGCAGTTCCAACAAACGATCCAGCGCCTTGCCGGACTTTTTCTTGCCGGTATTGATGAGATAGAGGATGCGGCGCAAGCGGGCTGCCTCCGGCTTCTCGAGCTCTTCCTTCAATGGTTCGGCGAAGAGATAACTCACCGGGAAGCCCAGCGAGCGGATCTGCTCAGCCGGCACGCCACCGGCAATCATCACCTCAGCCGTCTGGTCGTTCGGGACAAAGAAAAAATCGCTCGGGGCACGGAACCAGGCGGCATTCACGGAGATAGAATCCGTGACCACCGTGATAAAACGAAAGCTCCGCTGGGAATGGTCTTTGAAGAGTTCCTCGATGACGTGGGCGTAGACCGGATAGGTGGAGACGACACAGTCCGGCTGGGTCTCGTGCAGGATGTCCCCGAGCGCATCACGCAAGCGACCGAAACCACCAAGGTTGCGATTGAGCAAGGCGGAGTTGTCCAGCAGGTTGTAGATGCTGCCCCAGACACCCGGCGCATATTGCACCAGACCGAGGTAGGCCTTCTTGACCAGCTCGTTCACAGAGCCGTAACTGGTCTCGAAGAGATCGAGCACCTCCACTTTGACGTCGTCGGAGATGTATTCGAGTGCGTCGCGGATATTTCGGGCCGCCGCGTTGTGGCCCTCGCCGAATCCGGCGGTTAGTATGATGACCTTTTTCATAAGCGGTCATCATCACGCTAGCCCCCCAATGTTACAGACACGTGTCCGTCAGGTTAAAAACTATCCACAACTAGCGATGGGGTGAAAAGAAAACAGCCACCACAATAGCTTGTGGTGGCTGCACGAGAAAGTGTCTGCTTAGGCTTTGCCGTACTTGGCTTTGACCGCGTCAGCGCGGCGTTTTACGTAAGCGATGCGTCTTTTCCGTTTAATCGTCTTGTTATACTGTTTACCCATAACTTTAATTCGGTTCTGAATTTGTAAGGCGTGATTATGCTTATTTGCAGCAAACGTATCAATACCTATTTGGCCTTGGCCTTGACGCTCCTCCTGACGGCCTGTGCCTCCACGGGTAAGGATAAGAAACAAAAGGTGGTGCTCGACAAGAAAGGCAAGGAGAAGAGCTTCATGCGCATCCATATCCAGGAAGACCCTGATGGCACGGATCGCAGTGCCGAAGTTAGTGTATACCGCGCGAACCCGGTCAAGATCAATGTCCACAAGGAACCATTCTTGGATCAAGGCAATCTGGCCAGAGCTTCCGTCGTGGATGATATCGGCGGCTTCGCCATCAAGCTGGAATTCACCCGCCAGGGCACCTGGCTGTTAGAGAACCAGACCAGTGCCTACAAGGGACGCCAGATTGTCATCGGCGCTCTCTTCGGTGACACCCCGGACAAGCTGCGCTGGCTCGCTGCGCCTTACATCACCGAACCAATCGGCAACGGCATCCTCCGCTTTACCCCGGATGCCACCCGCGAAGAAGCTGAGCGTATCGTGTTGGGGCTGAACAACGTGATCGCCGATGTTAAGAAAAAAGCGCTCCTAAAAGATCGTGATGACGAGTAAGCTGGACGCGTTACGAAAAATTCAATCTTTGATATCACCGGGTCCAGAAACATGTCGTTTGTCGTAAAAGCCGCTCTCTTACTGTTGCTCACCCTGCTGCCCTCAGAACTGTTGGCGCAGCCTTTCATCCTCCCCTCGCCCAATCGTGCTTTCTATGATCCGGAAGGCATGACCAAGTATTACGCCCCTACGCCCGGTCGTGACTGGCGGAGCGGCACCTTCGGTTGTGTGCGTTCCGAAGGCTGGCAGATGCATGAAGGCATCGACATCCTGCCGGTGAGCCGGGACAAGCGCGGTGAACCCACCGATGATATCTGGGCTGCCGCCAATGGCACCGTGGCCTACATCAATCGCAAGGTCGCCCTCTCCAATTACGGCAACTACCTCATCATCAAGCACCAGATTGAAGGGCTCGAGGTCTTTTCGCTCTACGCGCATCTTCATTCGATAAGGGATGACCTGCGCGTTGGTTCCCCGGTGAAAGCCCGTGAGGTCATCGGGCTCATGGGCCGTACAGCCAATACCCGGACGCCGATCGCGAAAGAACGGGCCCACCTGCATTTCGAACTGAACATGCTCGTCAACGACCGCTTCTCGCAATGGCACAAGTCATACTTGCCCGGCCAACGGAACGATCACGGTGATTTCAACGGCCAGAACCTCATCGGCATCGATCCCGTGGAAGTCTTCAAAGGCCAGCAACGGGATGGCGCACGCTACAGCCTGCTGAACCATATCCGCAACCAGACCGAACTCTGCCGCATCATGGTGCGCGACACCAAGTTCCCCTGCTTAAAACGCTACATCCGCCTGGTCCGCCGGAATCCCATCGCCGAGAAGAACGGTATCGTCGGCTATGAGATCGCTTTGAACTACAATGGCCTGCCCTTCCAGCTTATTCCCCGCTCAGAACTTGAAATCCCCGGCAAAGCCAAGGTGCAGCTCCTGAGCGTCAACGCCGCCGAACAGGCCAAACACCCTTGCCGCAAGCTCGTCACCAAAAAAGGCACGCAGTGGGAATTGACCAGCACCGGGCAGAGGCTCATCGATCTGTTGATTTACTAAGTGATCATTTCGCAACTGCTTGTGGCTTGAAGCCTCTCCTGAGTTTTCGCCACATTGGCCCGCCGGTTTACCCCGTGCTGATAAGTCGGGGTGCAACCCGCCCGGCAATTCGTTCTTGCCCCCTTGCCGTCTCTTGCTAAACCTTCCCGACTCGATTTTGTTATGAACTATCATATCTCGAAGCGCGCCGCGTCCTTGTCACCGTCCCTGACGCTCGCCATTGATTCCAAGGCCAAGGCCATGAAGGCCGCTGGCGAAGATGTCGTCGGCTTCGGTGCCGGCGAACCGGATTTCGACACGCCGCAGCATATCAAAGATGCCTGCGCCAAAGCGTTGGCCGATGGTTTCACCAAATATACCCCCAGCAGCGGCATCCCCGAACTGCGCCAGGCCATCGCGGACAAGTTCCAGCGCGATAACGGCCTCAGCTACAAGCCCTCGCAAATCATCGTGAACTGCGGTGGCAAGCACTCCTGCTACAATGTCATTTTGGCCACCTGTGAGGAAGGCGATGAGGTCATCATCCCCGCCCCCTACTGGCTCAGCTACCCGGAGATGGTGAAACTCGCTGGTGCGACTCCCGTGGTGATCAACACCTCGGACAAGACCGAATTCAAGGTCACCCCTGAGCAACTCCGCGAAGCCATCACACCGCGCACCCGTCTCTTCGTGCTGAACTCTCCGAGCAATCCGACCGGCAGCGTTTACACGCCGGAAGAGATCAAGGTCCTCGGCGATATCTGCGTGGAAAAAGGCGTGCTCATCATGAGCGATGAGATCTATGAGCACTTGCTCTATGATGGAGCCGTGCACAAGTCCGTCGCGAGCTTCTCGCAGGCACACAAGGACCACACCATCATCGTGCACGGCTTGGCGAAGGCTTGGTCCATGACCGGTTGGCGCTTGGGCTTCATCGCCGCGCCAGAGCCGATTGCCAAGGCCATCGATGCTATCCAGAGCCATAGCACCAGCAACCCCACTTCTTTCGCGCAGAAAGGTGGTGTCGCCGCTCTGAACGGGCCACAAGACCATCTGCCCATTTGGCTTGCGGAATACGCCAAGCGCCGCACCTATGCCTGCCAGAAGCTGAACAGCATCCCGGGCATCACCTGCGTGAATTCGAAAGGCGCCTTCTATCTCTTCCCGAACATCTCGGCGCTCGGTCTGAACTCCTCAGACTTCTGCGCGAAGTTGCTGGAGCAGGAAAAAGTCGCCGCCGTCCCGGGCATCGCCTTCGGTGCCGACGATTATCTCCGCATCAGCTACGCGACCAGCCTCGCCAACATCGAGAAGGGCCTGGATCGCTTGGAGAAGTTCGTCAAAGGGCTGAAGTAAGCCCTCTTAAACAGATAGTTTTTCAAAAGGCCGACGCGCAAGCGCCGGTCTTTTTTTTCTTTCCGCCATTCCATCGCCAGGAGGTTAGTCCTCGCAAACCTTCATCATTCGATGTTGCGCGCTGTCACACTCGCCCCATTAGACCTATCGGACTCATGAGACCTACTCCCCACTCAACTCTCAACTCAAACTCCACTCAACCTATTCACCGTTCCCGGAAGCCTGCCTTCCCGCCCGATCCATTCGATGTGACACTCCGCGATAGCATCCTGTCCTGCGGCACTCTAGCCACCAGTCCACACCAACCGAATCGAAACCCTCGCCAGCCACTTCCATTACCCAGCAAACGGACCAAGACTCACATTTCCCTCTCATCCATTTGGAATGGAGGAGAGGGCCAGGGAGAGGAGGCTTTCAACACCTCTTTCCCCATCTGTGTTTATCTGTGTCCATCTGTGGTTAAA
>CAZRGY010000015.1:0-3263 GCA_964599715.1 uncultured Verrucomicrobiota bacterium
TCACCCCATCACCGACCATGGCGGTCTTGCGGCCTTGCTGGTTGAAACCGACGATGGCCTCGACCTTTTGTTCCGGACTTAATTCCGCACGGATCTCCAAATCCCCTAAGGTGCCAGCTAGCTTCTCGGCCGCCGCCTTGCGATCACCAGTAAGCACCAACGGGTGCAAACCCAGCGCGTGCAATTGATGGATGACATTCGCAGATTCCGGACGGATCTCATCGCGCAACACCAACCGTCCCAGCAATGAGCCCGCTTGCACCCACACCTCCGAAGCGCCGGGTTCATGGACTGGCAAAGTGGCGTCGATTTTTCCAGCGAGCACCCATTCCCGCTTGCCCACCATCACGCCCTGACCGCTAATCCGGCCTTTCAATCCCTGCCCGGTGATGGACTCAAATCCCTCAGGTTGTTGCGCGGTAAACTTCTGCACCTTGCCATACTGCGTGATAGCCCGGGCCAGCGGATGGGTGGAGAGTCGCTCCAATTGCCAGGCCAACTCAGCAACTTCACGCTCACGACCGGGCGGAAAGGATTCGATGCGGTCCACCTTCAAGTCACCCGTGGTCAAGGTGCCGGTCTTGTCCAAAGCCACGACCTGGATTTCAGCAAGGTTCTCCACCGCCGCCCCGCCACGGAAAAGGATGCCATGTTTGGCCCCCCAGGCGATGGCCGCCAGGATGGCCGAAGGGATGGACAAAACCAGCGCACAAGGCGAAGCCACCACCAGCAGGCTCATCGTGCGATAAAACGCGCTCTTGATCTCTTCCGTGGAGACAAACGCCGGCAGCTGGAAACCCAGCCACCACACAAAGAACATCACAAGAGAGATACCCAACACACCATAGGTATAAGTCGTGCCAAATTTATCTGTAAAATTCTGTGAGGGCGCACGCTGCTGTTGCGCCTCGCGGATGAGGTGGATGATCTTCTGCAAGGCACTTTGGCTGACGGGTTTTGTGACCACAACCTCGACGGCACCCCACAGGTTCAAAGTCCCGGCGAAAACCGTATCACCGATCTGTTTCTCCACCGGGATGGCCTCGCCGGTCAGATTGGATTCATCACTAGCCGTAGTTCCTTTGCGGATCTCACCATCGACTGGGAAAGCCTCGCCGGGTTTCACCAGCAGACGCAGCCCCGTTTTAAGGGATTCCACCGGAACAGTCTCTTCCTGACCATCAGAGCGCAGGACGGTCGCTGTCTTGGGCGCATCTTTGAAAAGCGAACGGATCTCCTTTTGCGTTCGCCCCAAAGCATAATGTTCCAATGCTCCGGAGAGTGAGAAGAGGAACAATAGCGTGGCCCCTTCTTCCCAGCCACCAATCGCCGCACTGCCAGTGGCCACCGCCAGCATCAGAAAGTGGACATCCAGCACGCCCTTCTGCAGATTCTCCCGCACTTCTTCCAACGCATACCAGCCACCGGCGATATAGGAGATGATGAAACAGACCAACCGCGCCGTGGGCTCCGCAATGAAATGTCCGGCCACACCAAAAACACCGCAAACCGCAGCGGCGACCAACTGAGGCTTCCACTCGTCCTCCTCGTGCTCATCCTGCGGGATTTCCACTGTGCGGGGCACCAGTTTCGGGAAAGGCATTTCGTGCCAGCGCCAAAAACTGGGCGCCGTGGGACAAGTGATACGCGAGATGGTCGTGGTCTCCGCCTCATGCTTTACATTCAGGCCCGGCTGATGACCGGTGGATTTCTCCGAGGGACATCCCTCGCAACTGGGCTTGCCTTGCAGCAACTGGCAGGGTGTCTCCTCAGGCGTTTGCTGCAATTGCTGCAACCGCTCACTCAACGTCGCATCCAGTGCGGCGACATCGTGCCGCCCCATCGTCGCCACCGACACGACTTCCTTGTCCCGGTGCACCTGCACGGCTTCCAGCGAGGCATCATTCTGCATCGCATGAGCGACCGTCTCGATGAGACAGGCGGAATCCGGTTGGCCGGGTTGCGTTGTGGGCTTGGGCGTCATCTGTCGTTCTTTCGTGAAATGAAGCACAAGAACCGGTGGCCAGCCATGAGAAACCAACCCCAACAGCCAGAAATACTTAAATAATGCGAGAATGAGATTCGTTCTCGTTATGCACTCAGGGTTTAGCTTGGCCGCAGACTTGGAATGCGTGGGTTTAGAGCTTTGACATAAGTGGAAAACTGGCCGAACTTAAAACTCGGAGTTCCGCTTATGAAATTAATCCTGACTACCATGCTGGCTCTCTTCACTTTCGCGGCTGGGGCGCAGAACGACCCGGCCAAGGCCAAGCAACCCGCACTCAAGAAGGAAAAGGTTGTCACGACCAATGCCGTGGAAATCGCCACGCCCGCTGTGGGAGAAGTCAGCGTATCGATGAAAGCGGTGCAGGCGTTGGAGCAAAACAAGCCCGTGCCTCTCAAACCAAACGAGATCAAGACCGATTCAGGAACGTACAGCGGCGTGCTGCCGCAACTGGTCAAGACGGACAATCCTCTTCAATTGGTGAACCCTGCCGCGCCTGAAGAATACGGCAAGGCCAAGGACAACACCGTCTATGATTCTCGCGATGGGAAGGCGCAAGGTATCAAACTATTTTCCTTCTCCTGGTTCACCAGCGACAAGAAAAAGAAGAAGGCGGCTGCCAAGAACGATAAGTAGCCGCTCGCCCCCATGAATCCGCCGCAACGCAAGGGCTGGCGTGGTTGGTTGCCACGCATCTTGATCTACGCGGCGGCGCACTATCTGCTGCTATTGATATTGGATAGTGTCGTCTTCCTATTTGCCCACTTCCCGCCGAAATTGATTGATCTCTCGCCAGTCGTCATCGGCATCACCTACATCCAACAGGGATTAAATCTCCCGCGCATCCTCCTACGAAATCTCTGGCTCAGTGAAGTCACCCCAAGCTGGCTGAACCTTACTTTGACGATTCTGAACAGCCTAGCCTTTGGCGCACTCTGGTGGGCGTGGCGCCAATGGCGAAAATGAAGGACTTGCGCCCGGCTGATCTTTTACAACGCCTTGTGCAACCGGTTGAAAGCAGTCGCCATCGCGGTGTAAGCAGCCACGGTCATCAGGAGGCGGAGATCCTTCTCAGTGAAACGGCAATCGCGCTTGGGATTGTCCACGCACAGCACACCTAAGGTCCGCTCACCCCAAACTAACGGCGCATACATACCGACCTTCATCTCCAACCGACGGATGGACTGACTCTCCACACCATCGATGACCCGGCGCCAGATCAAGGCGCGTCCTTCCTTCACCGCCCGCAGGGCCAAGG
>CAZRGY010000015.1:3363-20973 GCA_964599715.1 uncultured Verrucomicrobiota bacterium
ATGACCCGGCGCCAGATCAAGGCGCGTCCTTCCTTCACCGCCCGCAGGGCCAAGGTACGACTGACCGGCGGATCATCTGCTGGCAAAGAAGCGGCCACCGTCAGTTCCGCCGTGTCATTGCTGATCAGCAGCATGGCCGCACGTTCAGTGCCAGGAATCAGTTTGGGCAGCAACTCCACCACATACTTGGAAAGACTGGCGATGGTGGGCTGGCTGGCAAGTTTCAGTGGCAGCTCCAGCAAGAGCTCTAGTTGGGCATCAGTATCCGTTTTGGCATCAGCCGCCACTTTGCCCAACACGGTCTCTTCCACGGCCAAGGCAGAATCCACACTAATTTCTTCTTCCTCTGTCACCTTGACCGGTTCGACCTGCTTCGTCGGTGCTTGGCACAAAATCTTTAGCTTGGTCTCCCCGACCTGCACCACATCCCCGGGGTTCAGGAGTTTCCGCAACCCCACCCGCTCCCCGTTCACGAAAGTTCCATGTTTACTCACCAGGTCTTCAATCCAATAGCCGCTGACATTCATCCAGATACGCGCGTGCGTACGGGAGACCAAGATGTCTTCCGAGAGATCCAAGGTCGGCGGCAGATAGGGATTGGGCCGTCCGATCACCACCTCTTTTCCTTCGAACTCAAAACGCTGCGACTCGCCCTGAAAGGTCAATTCAATGCGCAACCCTTCTGCTTTGGGGGCTTTGGTGGTCGTCATGCTCATGGGATAAATACTCTTTGGTTACGCAATCAATGTAGCTCGCAATCGAAACAACTGACAACTATCGAATTAGCGGGTGCCGGAAATGCCCGATGCTGAACCGACACCCCTGACCATTCAAATATTTTGCCGCTCTTGCGTCCAAGGCGTCCGTTCTCTACTTTCCTTCCCTTAATTGTTTGAAAGCAAACTGATATGGCATATCTGAACGACAACTACTTGAAATTGAAGGCTGGCTATCTGTTCCCAGAGATCGCCCGCCGGGTGAAAGTGTTCACTGATGGAAACCCCGAGGCGGCCAAGCGCCTGATCCGTTGTGGTATCGGTGACGTCACCGAAGCCCTGCCCCCCTCCGTCACCAAGGCCCTCCACGCAGCAGTGGATGAGATGGCCAACCGTGCCACCTTCCGTGGATACGGCCCGGAACAGGGTTATGAATTCCTGCGCAAAGCCATCGCCCAGAACGACTACCGCGACCATGGCCTGGACGTGGCTGATGACGAAGTGTTCGTCTCGGACGGCTCCAAGTGCGATTGCGGCGGCATTCTCGACATCCTTGGGCACAACAACAAGATCGCCATTTCCGACCCCGTGTATCCGGTCTATGTGGATACGAACGTGATGGCCGGTCATACGGGCGAAGGTGATGCCTCCGGCGCTTACGCCGGACTCGTTTACCTGCCTTGCACTCCGGAGAACGGGTTCATGCCTGAGCCGCCGAAGGAAAAAGTGGACGTCATCTACCTCTGCTCCCCGAACAACCCGACCGGTGCGGCCGCCACCAAGGCGCAGCTCGAGGCCTGGGTGAAGTATGCTTTGGAGAACAAGGCCGTCATCCTTTATGACGCCGCGTATGAGGCTTACATCTCCGATCCATCACTACCGCACTCCATTTACGAGATCCCTGGTGCACGCGAATGTGCCATCGAGTTCCGCAGCTTCTCGAAGAACGGTGGTTTCACCGGCACGCGTTGTGCCTTCACCGTGGTACCGAAGACCTTGCTCGCGGCCACCAACACGGGCGAATACAAGCCGCTGCATCCGCTCTGGAACCGCCGCATGAGCACGAAGTTCAACGGCGTGAGCTACATCATCCAGCGTGGTGCCGAGGCTCTCTACTCTGCGGAAGGCAAAGCCGAGGTAAAGGCGCTCATCGAACACTACATGGGCAACGCCAAGATTCTCCGCACGGCCGCTGAGGCCGCCGGTCTGACGGTCTATGGCGGCGTGAACGCGCCGTACATCTGGGTGGCCACGCCCAAGGGCTATACGAGCTGGCAGGCCTTCGACAAGATCCTGAACGACGCCAACGTGGTCATCACCCCGGGTAGCGGTTTCGGCTCCAAGGGCGAAGGCTACTTCCGCATCTCGTCCTTCAACAGCCGCGCCAATGCCGAGGAAGTGGCACTGCGTTTGAAAGCATTGAAGTGGTAATCGCGGTCTGAAAGATACTCGCGAGGCCGGAGCAAATCGCTCCGGCCTTTTTGTTTTCAAGCAGATGCTTTTATGGGAATCCCTCATCCATCTGGCTACCGGTGGAGTGCGCACCTTCAATTTGAGTTACAAACATATCGACCGGATGGAATGGGAAAAGCACTCGGAATATAGTAACACCCTTTCATGCCAGTATTCAGGAAAGAACTCCAATGGTTTGAACCCAAGGAGATTTTCCGACCGCGTCTGAAAGCAGAGTTCGCATTTCTTAGTAAAGAATACAGGCTTGGGCGGCTCATCCTCGTGGCCCTGCTGCTTGCGTTCCTGACCATTTCGCTTTTCAAACACTTGGATGAACCCATCGACGCCACCTTCTGCCTGCGGGTGGTATGCATAGCGACTTTGCCCCTGTCGTTACCTTGGATTTATTACGGCATGTGCTGGCTCATCCCGCCTTTGGTGAACCTTTCTTCCAAAGGGCTCACTATCCAACGGGGCAATAGCACCTTTTGGTTGCCTAAAGACAAAATCATCGCCCTCGAACTTGATCTTAATCAACCACCCGCCGGTGTCTTGACTGTGCAAACCGACCAAATGAAACGCACAGTTGGTATAAGTGAAAAAGTTGACTCCCAAGAGTTGCTTCTTTCCTTAGTCGAATGGTTTCCCGGTGTTCCCGTTCAACGCCTTGATGAAGTTCTGCCCAACCAACACAACGCGACTAAAACCAACACCCCAAACACCCGCGCACCCCACGAACCAAAGACCACTGTGGCGTTGAACCACATGAAGGCGAGATAGCCTTGGGCCGCATACGTCACCCACTTGGCGCGAAACAGATAATGCGCAGGAGCCAAGTTGAGCCAGAGCGCATCCCCCAGCCAGACCACCACCAGCAGATAGTTCAGCCACACTCCTCCGCCCCAATCCCAGCCGATCAATTCCTTGGTCTGGCGTGCGGTTTCAATCACGGCTGCGTCATGACTCCAGTAGTGACGAAAATGAAAGGAGAGCAGCACATGCACCAGCATCACCGTAGCTCCCGCCAGCCAAACTCGCGCTGCCGCTTTGGACCAATCCCCAGCCCATAGACGCAACCCGATACCTCCGGCATAGCCAAGACCAGCCAGCCAAGCCGTCGTGAAGACAAGGATATCAGGTGTGCTCAATGCCACCCAAGGTAGCAATTGGTGAAGGGGGTGAAAAGCCTGTCCGGCAATCCTATCCGGAGGTCTGATCCGAGCCGTTAAGCTTGGATTTGGTCAACTCCTGCAGCGCATTGAAACGCTCTTCCATCAGGGAAAGCAAAGCGGCTGCCTCAGCCATGCGACCATCCACAACCAGGCCCTCCATCCGCCGGGCCACCCCTTGCAATGCCGGGCTGCCGATCGTGGCCGAAGAGCCCTTGATCATGTGGGATAACCGCTCGAAAGTCGCCACATCGCCTGCCTCAAAAGCTTGCCGCAATTCTTGCATCCGCTCCGGCAGGTCTTGCATGAAGACCCCGAGCAACTCGCGGATCAAAACATCGTCGTCCCCATAGCGGTCGCGCAGCTCCACTTCGTCCCAAAGCACGCTCTCATCGGGCGTGGATTCGGGTGGTAGCGGGTCGGATTCCATGGTCTTGACCCCGCTTTTATGCCAGCGCCGGATGATCTCTGCAAGTTGTTGTGGATGGATGGGTTTGGAGAGAAAATCATCCATGCCTGCCTGCAAACAGCGTTCGCGGTTGCCGCCGGTGACATTGGCCGTCAGGGCGATGATGGGGACTTTGGGGTCCAGCACACCCGATTCAGCGGAACGGATTTGCCGGGTCGCCTCGTAGCCGTCCATCTCCGGCATCTGGCAATCCATCAACACCAGATCGTAAGGTACCGTTCGCAGGGCCTCCACCGCTTCCTGCCCATTGGCCGCGACATCGGCACGATGTCCCAGACGTTGCAAGATGGCTTGGGCCACCATTTGGTTGGCCATGTTGTCATCCGCCACCAGCACACGCAGCCGGACATCCGAGACCTTCAGACGGTTCTCCTCCATCACCATCACCAGCTCGGTGGAGGAAGCTTCCAGATCCGGCCGGTAGAGACAGATGAGTGAAGCGTAGAGCGGCAACTGCTTGACCGGCTTGATCATGGAATCACAGAAGACTTCGCCGATCAGTGGGTCTATCTCCCGCTTTTGCATGATGCTGGTCAGGGCGATGATATCCGTACTGGCCCCGTCTTCTTCCTTCTTGGCCCGCTGGGCCAGTTCGACCAGCGGCAGGTCCTCGATCCCCCCATCCAGCAGCAACAGGTCGTAGGGTTTCCGCTCCTCACGCGCGGCGCGGATAATCTGGAAGGCCAGCCGGCCGTTCAAGGCGGTGACGACTTCAAATCCCCAGGCGCGCAAAAGATTGGCCAGAAACTCCCGTTGCGTCCCCAAGGGAGCCACCACCAGCGCACGACGGTCTTGGAACAGCGTCTCATATTGGACAGCCTTCGTCGAAGGCGTGCCCGGTTCCAGCTCCAGGGTGAACCAGAACGTGGAGCCTACTCCCTCCTTGCTCTCCACTCCCACTTCGCCACGCATCAGTTCCACCAGCCGTTTGACGATGGAAAGGCCCAATCCGGTCCCACCGTAACGGCGTGTGGTGGAGGCATCAGCCTGAGTGAATGGGGTGAACAAAAGACCGATTTTTTGCTCCGGGATACCGATACCGGTGTCCCTCACTTCTACCCGCAAGCGTGTCTTGCCCGGGGCTCCCGGCTCGGTGCGTGCGCGCAAAACCACTTCACCCTTGGAAGTGAATTTCACGGCATTACTGACCAGATTGATCAGTACCTGACGCAACCGCCCTGGATCGCCTTTGAAATTCACCGGAAGGAAGGGGTCCACGTCACAGATCAGTTCCACCCCCTGCTCTTGGGCACGCATAGCCATCAACTCGGCGACTTCTTCCAACAAGGTGCGCAGATCGAAATCCACCTGTTCCAGCTCCAGCTTGCCCGCCTCCACCTTGGAGAAATCCAACACGTCATTGATGATGCCCAGAAGGTTCTCCCCACTGGTGCGAACCAGTTCAGCATAACGACGCTGTTGGGCATCGAGCGGGCTATCCAGCAGGAGACCGGTCATGCCGATGACCCCATTCATGGGCGTGCGGATCTCGTGACTCATGATGGCAAGGAACTCGTCCTTGGCCCGCGAAGCCTGACGGGCACGGGCTTCCTCCTCGGAAGAACGCCGGGCGAAGTAAGCCAGCACCCCCGTCAGCACGGAAAAGGCTCCGCCGATGAGCAACACGAACATGGAACTGCGCCACGCCGAAAGCACCAGCCGTTGATGCAAGGGCGTCAGCTCGATCTGCCAGGTCTGGTTGGCCAGATTCAGCGGCACGCTGGTCTTCCATCGACGCACCAGGCCATCAGGTTCCTCTTTGCTGGCGAAGACAGTGCTCCCCCGCTCATTCACAGCCAGCCGGAAATCAGACAAGAAAGCCGGATGAGCCAAAGTGCTCATGAGGTCATCCCAGGCGAAAACGAAACCGATGAACCCATCAAACGCGGCATCCCGATACACCGGCTCATAGACCAGGAAACCTTTGCCTCCCTGCACCAGCTCGATGACATCAGAGACCGTAGTCTCGTGCCGGTGACGGGTCTCATTAGAGACGTTACGCCGCTTCTCTTCAGCCAGCAGGTTGAGTCCCTGGACTTTCTCATTTCCGGCAAGCGGTTCCACCCATTGCACGATACTGTTGGCGTCCACCCACTCGATGACCTTCACATATTCCATGTCCCGGTGATGGTTGAAGGCATCCAGGCGCCAATAGACTTCCGGGGTGCCTTTCATCGCATTCCAACGGGCGGCCATCCGGCGATGGGCGGCATGGGCTTCCGAGAGGGAAAACTCCAGCCGATCACGGAACCGCTCGGTCTGTTGCAAGAGACTTCGGCGGGCTTCGGCCTTTTCCCCGGCAGTGAGGTAGATAGACAAACCGATGACCAGCACAAGGCCGATGGCGGTGACGCGGAGTGCCATGCTGAAGGGTTGGAGGGCGGGCTTCCATAACCCCACTTCATCATCTTCCGCCACGCCCTTCAGGCGGCGGAGAAAGGTGTAGGCTGCCAGGCAGCAAACGCTGGCCCCGATGGTGAAGACCTGCACATCGAGGATAGTCTGGGTGAGATGTTTGCCGACGATGGCCAAGGGGGCGTCCACCACTCCAAGAATGAGCCAGACGGAGATCACCGCCACATGGAAGGTACACCAGCGGATATCCATCCATGAGGGGCCGGCCACGAGCAGGATGAACATGACGACCGCCGCAAAAGTGGATACCGGGGTCATCTCATAAGCATAAAAAGCCGAGAGCGCGGAGAGGATGGCCACCTGGCTGGCAAAGACGCGTAGGTTGTAGGTATCCAAAAGCGGACGTGAATTGGCCAGTGCCGCCATGAGTGGAAGAACGATCAAGACACCCCAAAAATCACCACCCCACCAGATAGTGGCAAATTCCAACCACGGGAACTCCCCGCCCCATACGACTTTGGTGGAGATAGTGCCCACCAAGGCACTCAGGCAGCATGCAAAAGCGGCCGCCCCAAGGAAGCCGACCAGTTGCTGCGGGGTTTGGGGCAGAAAATGGTTTTTGCAGATGCGCCGGATAAGTATCACCCCGACCACCGCTTCCAAACTGCTGCCCAAGCCATTGACGGCCGAGGCCACGGCGTTCAGGAGCAAGCTGCCAGTGCCACTCTCCACAAATGCCACGAGGTTGGACCCCATCGCGCCGAGGAACACACCGGGCCACAGACGCTTACCGAAAAGCAGCAGGCAACTGAAGGCGATGCCAGCCGGGAGGTAGATGGGGCTGGCGTGGGTCTCCGGGGCCGTGAGCAGCAGCGTAAGCCGCGCGACGGAAAAATAGATCAGGGAAAAGGCGAATATCTTGAGAACATCATCCCAACGACTTGATGGCGCTCCGTTCTGCTTCACGAGTGGGGAACAAAGTAGCCGGTAACGTCAAAGGACGCAAATAGCATCCAACGGGATAAACCACCCCTTTTTTGCCTTGGAACGGAGGATCTGGCTCAGGCCGCAGGAGGCTCGGCTTCTACGATTACGACGGAATTTTCACCGCCAAAGGGATTGGCATGCTGCACGGTGGCTTTGGGATCGGTCAGCCATTGGCCATCCACGATGAAGCGGTATTCGTACATGCCGCAGGGAAGGGAAAGCTGTTTGAGCCAGGTGCCGTCTTTGCGTTTTTTCAGGGCGAGGGGTTCTTTATCCCAATCGGTGAAATCACCGGCCAAAAGCACCGCTTTGGCCGAGGGGGATTGCAACTCGAAAGTGACTTTCTTCTTAGCGATCTTAGCTTTGGCCATATCGTAATCCTTCCACTTGAATGACGGTTACTGCTTCCCCTTATTTGCCCGCTTTTGAACGTAACTTGGTAAGGGCAGGAAACCAAGCGGATTCAGTCTTTTATGGCCGCAAAGCGATGAAAAAAGCATCTATCTGCCAGCGAGCCAATTTGCTATCGGCCATGGTTTCGGGATTTCCTTTGGGGCGGGAGGTGGGTTAGGGTTCAGGGAGATGGCTAAAAAGCTGGCAGAGAATTTCAAGCAGTTGCGAAAAGAAGTAGAAGCGCTCTTCGATGAGCGCCGGCTATTCGGCAAGGGGGAACGGGAAGTGACCCCGTTCCAGCAGTTCCTGCATTTCTGGCTGATGGTGGGGCGAAGCTTCTTGGCCAACCGTTGCCCCGTGCGGGCTTCCGCACTGGCTTACGCAACACTCCTGGCCCTTATTCCCTTGCTGGCAGTCGGCATCGGCGTATCCACGACGTTCCTGAAAAACGCGAAGTTTGAGACTAAACCATCGGCATCCACGAGCATGGTGGTGACGGCGAACGGCACAAACAACTTAGCCGAGGCGGAGATACCGATGGAGGACCCGGTCCAGAAGATGGTGAACACGCTGGTGGATGAGCTGGCACCACAACTGGGGTTGATGGGAAAGGCAACGGATGAAGAAGCAGCGATCTCACGGGCGGAGGTGGTTAAGAAGATCAATGAGTTCATCGCCAACATCCATAGCGGCACCCTGGGGGTGACGGGCACGATCGCTTTGATCGCGGTGGCCATCCTGCTGTTGAGCAATATCGAGACCACCTTCAATGACATCTGGGGTGTCGCCCGCGGCCGCAATTGGGTGGCAAGGGCGGTGCAGTATTGGGCAGTGATCACGCTGGGGCCGCTGTTCATGGTGCTGGCCCTCGGCGTGACGGTGTCCTCACGCTTCGACTATATCCGGAACAAGCTGCAGGCGTGGCCGATCATGGCGGAGATGTTCTTTACGCTGGTGCCGTTGATCGTGTTGATCATCATTTTCACGGGATTTTACTTGCTGATTCCCAACACGAAGGTGCGGTGGAGCGCAGCATTCATCGGCGGATTGGTGGGCGGCGGCCTGTGGACGGCGAACAGCACGTTCAATGTGCTCTTCGCCAGCAAGGTGATCACGGCAAGCAAGGTGTATGGTTCGTTGGGGGCGATCCCGGTGTTCCTGAGCGGCATGTATTTCTCATGGCTCATCCTGCTCTTCGGCGCACAAGTGGCGTATGCCTTCCAGAACCGTCAGACCTATATGCAGGAGCGGCAGACCGAAAGCATCCATCAGCGGGGACGGGAGTTTGTGGCGTTCCGGATGATGGAGGTCATCGGGCAAAAGTTCGCCGCCGGAGAAAAGCCACCCTCGACCAACGCGCTTGCACAAGCGATCGAAGTACCGAGCCGGTTGATCAGCCAGATCTTGCAACCGCTCATCGAGGCAAAGCTGGTGAACGAAGTGGCGAACGGAGAGACGTGTTACTCACCGGCACGGCCGATCGACAAGATCACGTGCGCGGATATCTTGGATGCATTGCGCTGCGGCAATGGGCACGGCATCGAGACCAAGGAAGATGCGACCCGGGCCTTGGTGATGGCGGACTTCGAGGCGATCCGGAAGGCGGAATTGACGCGTGCCGGCAGCATCACGATGGCTGATTTGGTAAAGCACGCCGAATCCCAGCCCGTAGTGAAAGCGGAGGAGAAAGAGCCGTCCTGACGGCAACCATTGCAGCCGTTGAACCGTGGGAGGCATGTCATTTGTTGAATTTGCGGATTGGCAGCCCTCCGGATTTTTCCTAATCATTTGCCAGTGATTGCCTTCCTTAGATTCATCGGCTTGATGAATGCCGCGGTGTGGCTTGGGGCAGTCGTGGTTTATGCGGCCCTGATTTCCCCAGCTATGCTCTCTTCCGAGATGCTGGATGTCTTCGGTGGCGCGCGCAATCCCATGGCTCCGGCTTACCGTGGGCTGGCCTTGGAGATCGTGGCGGGGAAGTTCTACTGGATCCACTTCATCTGTAGCGGCGTGATGGCGTTCCATCTCCTGATGGAATGGCTGTTCACCGGCAAGGCCATCCGCACCATGATGCTCTACCTGGCTGGAGCGATGGTCGTTTTCGGTCTGGCTAACGGCCTGCTCCTCCACCTCAAGATGAAAGAGTTGCATCGCATCCACTACAAATACATCCCGCCCCCGGTCACCAAAGAACATGTGGAGACCAAGGCCAAGGCGGCCACGATGTATGACACTCTCCAGACGGCCACTGAGGTGATGCATTGGCTGATGGTGGCGGGTTTGTTGGTATACACTTGGAAAACGGCGTCCCCCGGTGAACAACCGCGCTTTAGCAGCACGCGGAAATTCAAGAGTTGACAAAGGGGCAAACCGGGCGGAGTAGTTAAACTAAGTGTAAAGCTGTCTGGGTAGACTTAGGGTATTCAGGCGGTCCACAGGAAAATAAGGTTATGATCTCAAACGAACGCCCATCACCTTACGGTTACCGGCCGTCCAATCAACGCTCGCACCATCACCATCCCTACTCGGGACCAAAACCGGCGTCCAACGAGGACACCCTTCGCACGGAAAAGATCCAGATCGAGCGCAAGACATTCATCATGACGCTCAAGGAGAATCCGCGCGGGCGCTTCCTCCGCATCACGGAAGACGTCGGTGGTCGCCGTGACACCATCATCATCCCGGCCACCGGCTTGGAAGACTTCAAGAAGGTGCTGGAAGAAATGGTGATCACCTCCGCCGAGACTCCGCTCAAAGTGGATGGCGCCGAAGAAGGCGAATAGGCAGGTGGCAGTGAACATTACGGGTTCGGTGTGAGGGGTTTAACGCACACCAGCCGGAGGAGTTTCTTCAGATCAAGTCCACGGGGTCGATATCCGTCGCTACAGTCACATCATCTGGCCATTCCTGGGCCACCAACATCTCCGCCAGTATCTTGCTCAATTTGCTCATCGCCCGTGTCCGCAACATGATCTGGTAACGATAAAAGGTTTCCGCCCGGGCCAAGGGTGCAGCCGCCGGTCCGGCGATGATCAGGTCCGGCCAATCCTTTAACCGCTTCTCCAATTCATTACGCAAGTGATCTGCGGAGAACTTCACCTTGTCCTCGTTGCGCCCTTTCATCGTCAGCAACGCCACGCGACTCAGAGGCGGATACTTCAACTGCTCGCGAAACTCTATCTCCTGCTCGTAAAAGCCCACGTAGTCATGCCGCCGCGCGTATTGGATGGCGGGATGAAACGGCGTGAAAGCCTGCACCACCACCTCCCCCTCCACATCTCCACGGCCCGCCCGCCCGGATACTTGGGTGAGTAATTGGAACGTCCGCTCACCCGCCCGGAAATCCGGCATGTGCAATCCCAAGTCCGCATGGATGATCCCCACCAAAGTGACGTTCGGGAAATGCAGCCCCTTCGCGATCATCTGCGTGCCCACGAGGATATCGATCTTCCCGCGACGGAACTCGCCCAAGATGGTGCGGTAATCTTCCTTCCGCTTCAGTGTATCGGAATCCATGCGACGGATGACCGCTTTCGGGAACAGCTTCACCAGCGTCTCCTCCACCCGCTCAGTGCCCAAACCAGCATAACGGATAGCGGGGTCACGACATTCGTTGTTCGGACAACGCACTGGCGCGGGCGCGAAATGTCCGCACGTATGGCAACGCAACTCTTGTGCCCGACGATGGTACGTCAGCGACACGCTGCAATTCGGGCACTCAGCCACGTAACCACACTTCGGACATTGCAAAGAGGATGAATAGCCACGCCGATTGAGGAACAGGATGGTCTGCTCCTTCTTTTCCAGTCGTTGATGCATCGCCTCTTTCAGGCGATTGGAAAACACCGGGATGCCTTTTTCCTTTTTCGCCTCGGAACGCATGTCGATGACGCGCACCACAGGCATCTTCTTATCATCCGCGCGCGTGGGCATCTCCAGCAGTTGATACTTGCCGCGCTTCACATTGTAGTAACTCTCCATCGAAGGCGTGGCCGAGCCCAACACCACAACCGCACCTTCCTTCTGTCCGCGATAGACCGCGACATCTCGCGCAGGATAACGAGGCGATTCCTCCTGCTTATAAGAATGCTCGTGCTCCTCATCCACGATGATCAAGCCCAGCGGTTCCACTGGTGCAAAGATCGCCGAACGCGCGCCAATGACGATGCGGGCGCGTCCCTGGCGGATCTTGTGCCACTCATCATGCCGCTCGCCGGAAGAGAGATGACTATGGAGCACCGCCACCAAGGTCTGGCATTTACCGGAACTGAACCGCGCTTTGAACCGCTCCACTGTCTGTGGTGTCAGCGAAATCTCCGGCACCAAAACGATGGCTCCCTTCCCCTGCTCCAAGGTATGCGCAAGCGCTTGCAGATAGACCTCCGTCTTGCCACTGCCCGTCACACCATGAAGGAGGAAGGTCGTATGCCCCGTGCTGCCGGCATCTTGCCGGCAGTCAGGCGTGTCCGCCATTGCATAAGCTGAAGAGACAACATCCCCCCCCTCTTCTAGCGTCCCTTTGCCGATCCGATACCCCGTCTGTAATTTGGCTTTATGTGGGTTCTCCAGAATATATCGCTTGAATTTAGCCCATTGCGTTCCGCTTCTAACGATGTGATCAAACGATTCATCACGCCATAGCGTACCTTTACGGCGCAGCAGCCTGTTGATTTCCTTTGCAGAAAACGACTTCCACGAATGCAGGATGGCATCTAAATCGTGTCCTTCATTAGGCTGAACCAATACATGAACGTGGTTGGGCATCACCACAAAATCACCCAACTTATAACGCTCTCCATCAAAGCATCTGAGCGCTTGCTCCACGACCTCTCCCATTTCAGGTTTTGCCAGAACGCAAGAGCCATAACCTGCGTCCAGCAACCCCTCGATCTCGGCTGTAAACCGGCGGCTATATTCCGCCTGTTCTTTATCGCTCCACGGTTTGGGGTGGACCGATTCCCAGATGCTTTTCTCTTCCTGCCATTTCTTCAACTGAGCCTGGGCAACCGAATCATCCAAACGGAAGGTGATGAAATACAACTTCGCACCCTGACGCCAATGCGGCAGTAATCCTCGATGGACATTCTTCTCGGCTTTAGGGTCAAAAAACAAAGAACCAGTGTCGCTAGTAACAGCACTTATGCCCGTGCTGCCAGCATCTTGCTGGCAGTCTGCGGCAGCCGCCGAAGCGTCCGACGACCAACCTGAGTTGGTCGTGGTTTCCTTCGATATTGGCAAAAGCAAATCACCTGTCGTTTTGGTCACCGATTTGCCATACGCCACGCCTCCTTCTGCCGGCAAGATGCCAGCAGCACATTGATCCAGCGCCCCATTGATCGCCGCCAGTGCGGTGGTCTGCTCGGCATTCAGGACCAGCTTCTCGGTGGGCAGGATGTTTTCATGCTCGTAAGGGTCGCGCTCAGATATCTGGTTTTCGATAACGATCAATCCCTTGTCTTCCAATCGCCGGACCGTGTCGCCCGTCGTCCCGGCCAACTCGATTAGCTTTTGCAGGGGTATCTCGCGCCATTCCTCGATGATGTTCCAGAGATCCTGCTGCCGTTTGGTCAGCTTGGGCATCTCGCCGTGCAACTGAAGCATCCGCACCACTAAACGTTCACGCCAGCCCTCCTGTTCCTTGCGCACCGCTTCGGGCAGGACACTCTTGAGGGCAGTTTCCGGGGCGCAGCAGTAGTATTCGCCGATCCAACGGGCCAGTTGCAGCACCTTGGGCGTCACGAGGGATTGCCGACCGATGACCTTGGCGATGGCGCGCAGGTTCGTATGGGGTGATTCATCCACCACGGCGGTCACCACGCCCATCACCTGCCGGGGGCCGAAAGGGACTTTTACACGCGTCCCCACCTCCACCTGCTCCTCCAGTTCGGAAGGGACCAGGTAGTCAAACTCGCGCCGCAAGGCGATTTCCAAGGTGACCCGTGCAATCATGAACGACCAGAGAACTGTCTTCGGCTATCCGGCTGAGTCCAGCGGAAAATCCCCCTTTTTCTTCCTGCTTTGCTTTCCCGGAAATTCTGCATAACTTTCTGGCGTTCCCGGTGTTGTAGGAAGCAAGTCGTTCCAATTAATCGACATAGACCTATGGCGCGTAAACGCAAATTCGGTTGGATCATCTGGCTGGTTGTCCTCGGCGCAATCGGCGGCGGCGGATATTACGGCTGGCAACAAACGCAGAAAAAGAATGAGGCCAAGGCCAAACCGGTCTTTAACACGGCCAAGATTGAAAAAGGAGACGTCATCCAGCAGGTAACTGCCTCCGGCAGCCTGAACCCCGTCATAAACGTCCAAGTCGGCAGCCAGATCTCCGGGCTCATCAAGAAGCTGAATGTTGATTTCAACTCCAAGGTCAAAGCCGGTGACATCGTGGCCGAGATCGACCCCGCCACCTACCAGACCCGCCTCTTGCAGGCCGAGGCCGATCTCTCCAGCGCCATGGCCAGCATGCAATTGGCCGAGGTGAACGCCAAACGCGCCACGGAACTGTTCAAGGAGAAGCTCGTCTCCGAATCGGAATACGACACCGCCCAGGTCAATCTTACCCAGGCCAAAGCCCAGGTACAGACGCGCAAGGCGCAGGTGAACAGCGCCAAGGTGGACTTGGAACGCTGCACCATCGTCGCTCCCATCGATGGCATCGTCATTGATCGCAAAGTAGATGTCGGCCAGACCGTCGCCGCCAGCATGAACGCCCCGCTGCTCTTCATGATCGCCAATGACCTGGCCAAGATGCAGATCAATGCCAGCGTGGCCGAGGCCGATATCGGTGGGGTCACGGAAGGACAGGAAGTGAAGTTCAACGTAGACGCCTTCCCGGGTCGTGATTTTATCGGCAAGGTCACTCAAGTGCGTAACTCGCCCATCACCGTCCAGAACGTGGTGACTTATGACACCATCATCGAAGTGGACAACAGTGATGAGAAGCTGAAGCCGGGCATGACGGCGAATGTGCAGATCATCACCGCCAAACGCACCGGCACCGTCCGTATCCCGAATTCAGCCCTGCGTTTCAAACCGCCGACTCTCCCCGCAGCGGCCAAGGCCAGCGGCACTAACTCCACCAATGACGCAACCAAGGCCGAAGACATTCCCCAAACGCCCGAGGCGATGATCGCCAAGGTCAAAGAACTGCGTGACAAGGGTGAATCGATGAGCGAGGAGATGCGCGCCAAGATGCGGGAGATGATGACGGCAGGCAAGATCACCCCACAACAGCTTGGCTTCGGCGGTGGTGGTCCCGGAGGCGGCAAGAGCGGCGGCTTCGGCGGGCGCAGCGGTGGCAAGAGTGGCGGCAAAGGCCGTCCCTCAGACGACAAACCCGCCACCCGCACCATCTATGTGGTGGATAGCTCGCTCAACGCCACCAACATCACGGTAGCCGATATCAAGCCGGTGACCGTCAAAACGGGCATCACGGATGGCATCTACACAGAGGTCACCGAGGGCCTGAAAGAGGGCGATGTCATCGTGACCGGACAATTGCTCAGCACCGTCAATAGTGCCGACCGGCCGACGAACCCATTCGGCAGCTCGTTTGGACGCCGCTAATCCCAATACTTTCGTGAGCCAAAGCACCACCAGCACGACCGGCAAACCGGTGATCCGGCTGAAGGACGTCCACAAGACCTACTTCACCGGCGAATTGGATGTGAAAGCCGTTCAGGGTGTCACCATCGACATCCATCAGGGTGAGTTCGTCGCGCTCATGGGCGCTTCCGGATCGGGCAAATCCACCATGATGAATATCCTCGGCTGTCTGGACCGCGTGACTAAGGGGGATTACCTGCTGGATGGCATCGATGTCTCGGAGCTGGATCGCGATGAACTGGCGGATATCCGCAACGAAAAGATCGGTTTCGTTTTTCAGGGTTTCAACCTGCTCGCACGCACTTCGGCGCTCGAGAATGTGGAGCTGCCCATGCTCTATTCCCGGCACAAGACGTATGATGACCGGGAGGAAAAGGCGACCAAGGCACTTGAACTCGTCGGTCTCGGCAACCGGCTCGACCACACGCCCAACCGGCTCTCGGGCGGTCAGCAGCAACGTGTCGCCATCGCCCGGGCCTTGGTGAATGATCCGGCGCTTATCTTGGCTGACGAACCCACCGGCAATCTTGATAGCAAGACCAGCATCGAGATCATGGGTGTGTTCCAGAAGCTCAATGAACAAGGCATCACCATCATCATGGTCACCCATGAACTGGACATCGCCCAATACACTAAGCGCAACATCGTGATGCGCGACGGCAAGGTGGTCACGGACAAGCTGGTGGAGAACCGTCTGCTGGCCGAGGAAGAACTGCAAAAACTGAAGGTGGCGTCCGAGGCCATCCAAATGATCCCCTCATGAGATTTTTTGCCGCCTTTCGGATAGCATTCCGGGCCTTGCTCCGGAACAAGATGCGCGCCGTGCTCACCATGCTCGGCGTGATCTTCGGCGTGGGCGCAGTCATCACCACCGTGAGCCTCGGCGATGGCGCCAAATTCATGGTGCAGCAGCAGATCGCCACGATGGGCGAGAATGTGATGCTGATCTTCGCCGGTGATTTCCGTCGCGGTGGCGTCAGTTTTGGCTCCGGCAGTTCGTCCGCCCTGACCTTGGACGATGTGGAGGCGATCCGGCGCGAGGTGCAAGGCGTGCGCAATGTGAGCCCCGAGGTCAGCACCAGCCGCCAGATCATCGCGGGCGGGCTGAATACTTCCACCAGCATCACGGGGGCATCCCCGGAATACTTCGCCATCCGTTCGTGGAACTTGAAAGACGGTGCCTTCTTCACCGACCAGGATGTCACTACGGCGGCGAAAGTGGCGGTCATCGGCGCGACGGCTTCCAAGAACCTGTTTGAAGGCGGCAGCGCCGTGGGGCAGGTGGTGCGGGTCAGCATGGGCGGCAGCAGCGGTGGTGGGAGCATTCCGTTCACCATCATCGGGGAACTGAACGCCAAGGGCGCGTCCGCCGGCAGTTTCCGGGATTACGACGACTGCCTCATCATCCCCTATACCACGGCGATGAAGCGGTTGCTGAACACCACCTCCATCCGCGGCATCAATCTCCAGACCGAGTCCATGGAGATCATGCCGATGGTCGGCACGCAACTGACCAATCTGTTGCGGCAAACGCATCGGATCACACCCGGACGTCCGGATGATTTCGTCGTCCGCTCACAAGACGAACTGGCCACGGCCATGAGCAGCACGCAGGAAACGATGCAATACCTGCTGGGTGGCGTAGCCATCGTATCACTGCTCGTCGGCGGCATCGGCATCATGAACATCATGCTCGTGAGCGTCACGGAACGCACCCGCGAGATCGGCATCCGCATGGCCTTGGGAGCGCGTCCACGGGATGTGTTGCTGCAATTTCTCATCGAGGCCGTCACCTTGAGTTGCACGGGCGGCGTCTTGGGTATCGGCTTGGGCATGTTGGCTTCCAAGATCCTTACCCAAGTGAAAAACTGGCCCACGCTGACTTCACCGGAAGCCATCATGTACAGCTTCGCTTTCAGCGTGATCGTCGGCATCTTCTTCGGCTTCTACCCGGCCCGCAAAGCGGCGCAACTCGACCCGATCGATGCGCTTCGCTACGAGTAGCATCGCAGCCTTCATTGCATTCATCCGGCGGAAATGCTAACGACGCATCCGTCGAATGTTCCGCGTCATCTTCCATCTCGACATGGATGCGTTTTACGCCTCTGTCGAACAGCGCGACCGGCCTGAGCTGAAAGGCAAGCCGGTCATCGTCGGCTCTCCGCCGACGCAGCGCGGCGTGGTCAGTGCCTCCAGTTATGAGGCGCGCAAATTCGGCGTGCGTTCGGCCATGCCGAGCATGACCGCAGGCCGGCTTTGTCCGAATGGCGTTTTTATCCGTCCGCGCATGGAGGCTTACAAAGCCGAGTCTCACGCCATCATGGCCATCCTCCAGCGCTATGCGGGCGAACTCATCCAGCAAGTCTCCGTGGATGAAGCGTACATGGATCTTTCAGCGAAGTGCCAGTTGGAGACGCATGATGCCAGTCTGGAGTCCGCAGTACCACTGGCGGAAGAGATACGG
>CAZRGY010000016.1:0-20538 GCA_964599715.1 uncultured Verrucomicrobiota bacterium
ACGCTGTCACGGTTGCGCTGAACCTGATCTACAAGTTCTAATCTAGTACTTAACTAGATATTGAGCCCCTCCCTGCGAAAAGCGGGAAGGGGTTTTTTATTAATCGAGGATGGGGAGAAATCTGATTGAGGGCAGGTCAGTGAACTCGATTGCGAGTAGTCGGGACTATTCTTCCTCGGGAGCGAAACCAGTGTCGGCGCAGATACCACGTTTGCTTGCAGCAACGAAATCCATTAGCAATCTGACCGAAGGCAGATCGAACCGTGCTCGGGCTTTCTCCAAAGCTTCAGCACGGAGGTCATGGCTGCGGAACAGCGCGTGATATGCTTGCTTGAGTTGCAACCTTTCTTCCGGGGGCATACCGCTGCGACGTAAGCCGATGACGTTGAGTCCGCAAATTCCGTTATCTCCGCGGGCGATGCAGTAAGGCGGCAGGTCTTTGCTGATGGCTGCGCCACCTTGCATCAGTGCCAGTGTGCCGATCCGGACGAACTGATGCACGAGAGAGTTGCCAGAAAGGAATACGCGGTCTCCCACCGTGGCGTGGCCGGCAATCAGAACCCCGTTGGCCACGATGATATGGTCGCCCAAGATCACATTATGCCCGATATGGCTGTTAGCCATGAGCATATTGTGGGAGCCGATAACCGTATCCTCGGTCATTTGGTTGGAACGATGCACATTCGCATGTTCGCGGAAGATATTATTATCTCCGATGCGCAGACGCGTTGGTTCGCCCTTGTACTTCAGGTCCTGCGGTTCGTCGCCGATCACACAACCGGTGTGAAACCGGTTGTTGATGCCGATGGTCGTTTCACCCGTCAGATGGACAAATGGGCCCAGCTTGCACCCAGCCCCGATTTTCACCCCACCATCAATGATTGCGTACGGGCCCACTTCCACGGAAGGGTCCAGTTCTGCTTTGGGATCGATGATGGCAGTCGGATGGATCATGTGCGATCGAGTTGCGAACTGCTTAAGGGAGAGCCGCCGGGAAAGCAATGAAGAACGGCCAGCCAGTCGATGACTCCTTAGACGTAGAAATGCCCCAACTCACGTAGCGACACATAATCCCGGCTCCGTTCCGCCGTGCGTTTGCCGAGGATGATATGGTCCAGCACATCGATCTTCAGCAGTTGTCCGGCGCGGATGAGGTCGCGTGTCACACGAATGTCCGCATCGGAGGGAGTCGGATCGCCACTGGGGTGGTTATGCACCAGCACGATGGCGGAGGCATTGGCGGTGATCGCAATTCGGAAGACCTCACGTGGATGCACGAGCAGGGTATCCAGTGTGCCTTGCGATATCTGCTCCACGCGGATGAGTTTGCGACGCGTGTTCAGCAGCAAGATCTGAAAGTGTTCCACTTCGTAGAAGCGGTTTTCCTCCCGCAAGAGGTTCGCGATGCTGTCCGGGTTGTCCAGCACGGGGGATTCGTATTGCAGTTCCTTGGCCATGCGTTGAGCGAGGGTGAAAGCCGCCTTGAGCGCAATCGCCTTGTCGCGACCGACGCCTTTCACCTGTCGCAGTTCCTCCACGGAAGCCAGCGCCAAACGATTCAGCGAACCGAAGCGTTGCACCATCTGTTCGGCGATCTGGATAGCCGATTGTCCCTTCATGCCGGTCCGCAGCAATATCGCGATCAGCTCGGCGGTGCGTAAGGCTTCAGCGCCATGCAGGACCATGCGTTCCCGTGGACGTTCGTTGTCTGGCAGATCCTTGATACGAAGGGGAGTGCTCATCTTGGCTGCACTGATTGAAGCGCAAACCAAGACCGTTTATCAAATGAGAAATTTCCCCGGGGAGACTAATTCTTCCCCACCACGAACGGCGTGAACTCGTTCATGTGATGTGGCGGAATGCGGGCTTTGAACCGTGCCGTCGGACCATCGTAGTTGCGTTCGATCACTTGGGCGATGGCGTGCAGTCGGGCAATGGTCGGAGCCGCATCATGCGGTATGTCGAGGTCCACGAATTCCCGGATGGGGCGCAACATCGCACCCAGTTCTTCCAGCAATTCCGGGAAACCGGCACCCGTGCGGGCGGATACGCCCACGCTCTGTGGGAAGATTTCCCGGTAGCGGTTGAGGATGATGTCGTCATCGAACCGGTCGATCTTGTTGAAGACCATCAAGGTCGGTTTGCCCTTCGCGCCGATTTCTTCCAGCACCGTATCCACGGCCACAATCTGTTCATCCAGTTTGGGATGACTGATATCCACCACGTGGAGCAGCAAGTCCGCCTCCACCACTTCTTCCAACGTAGCCTTAAACGCTTCTACCAGCTTGTGGGGCAGTTTGCGGATGAAACCTACCGTGTCCGACACCAGCACATTCTGGTTCGTCTGCTCCAGATGCAGCCGGCGCGTGGTCGGGTCCAGCGTGGCGAAGAGCTTGTCTTCTGAGAGCACGGACGAGCCGGTGAGGGCGTTGAACAGCGTGGACTTGCCAGCGTTCGTATAACCGACGATCGAAGCCAGCGGCCATTGGCTGCGTTGCCGTCCTTGCCGTTGGGTGGCGCGATGGCGACGCACTTCTACGAGTTCACGGGTGATGTGCGCGATCTTGTCCTGCACGCGACGGCGATCCGTTTCCAACTGCGTTTCACCATCACCCCGCATACCGATACCACCTTTTTGACGGGACAAGTGAGACCAGAAACGGGTCAGTCGCGGCAGCAGATGCTGTAGCTGGGCCAGCTCGATCTGCATCTTACCCTCCCGCGTACGCGCGCGTTGGGCGAAGATGTCGAGAATGAGGGAAGTGCGATCCAGTATCTTGCACTCGAAAAGCTTTTCCAGATTGCGCCCTTGGGCTGGGGAGAGTTCATCGTCGAAGATGACCGTGTCCACCATGTCCGCATGGCAACGCTTGGCAAGTTCATCAGCCTTGCCGCTCCCGATGTACGTGGCGGCGGCGGGAGATTCCAGCTTCTGGGTGGCATCACCGATCACTTCGGCCCCGGCGGTTTGCGCGAGCTGGCGGAGCTCCTCCATGGAGTCTCTCAGTTCCCAAGCGGTGGAATTCTTCAATTCCGCTCCCACCAGGAACGCCCGTTCTGTCTTCCGGTTCGCTGTCTCTACCAATGCTTTCACAAATACTCTTAAAACCCGCCCGCCGGCTTTCGGCGCGGAGAGAACATAGCACAACCCGAACGTCTGGGAAGCCCCCACCTTGGCGGAGGCAAATAGGGGGTGATTGGCTAAAGCTTGGCCAGCACGGCAGTGGCCCACTCGGCCACGGATGTAGCCTCACTGGCAGGCAACCACTCCACCTGCAACTGGTTGCGAAACCAAGTGCGCTGGCGGCGGGCAAATTGCCATGTCTTCAATTTCACCAGCGCGATGGTCTCGGCCAGATCGCGTTCACCGCGCAGATGCTCCACCACTTGCCGGTACCCGATGGCCTGCATAGCCGTGCGGTTCTGCTCCAAGCCGCGCTCCAGCAGCGCTTGAGTCTCGGCCACCAACCCTTGTTGGAACATCAGGTCCACCCGCTGATCCATACGTGCGCGCAGGCTCTCCGCATCCCATTCCAGTCCGATCACCAGTGCGGCCTTCTCGGAAGGTATCGGTGCTGGCGCCGGGGCAACCGGCTGTCCTGTCATCCGGATAATTTCCAGCGCGCGGATGACCCGGCGCGGATTGCTACGGTCCACGCGTTCGTATGTCTGCGGGTCTTTGGCTTGCAGTTCCTCCAGCAGAGCCGCCAGCGGTGTGGCTTCCAGTTCTGCGCGCAAGGCATCCGGTGCCTTGGGGGTTGTGCTCAATCCACCTTGCCACGCTTGGAAATAAAAGCCCGTGCCGCCACAGAAGATGGGCACCTTTCCGCGCTGACGGATGTCCTTCACAGCGGCCTCAGCCAGCGTGACGAAGCGCGCAGCATCGAACGGTTCATCCAGATCCACCACGTCGATGAGGTGATGGGGGACGAGCGCCTGCTCTGCTTTGGACGGCTTGGCCGTGCCGATATCCAGACCCTGATACACCTGCATGGAATCCACCGAGATGATCTCGCCGCCGAGCCGTTGCGCCAACTCGAGGGCCAGCGCCGACTTGCCGCTGGCAGTACAGCCGCAGACATAGATGGGCAGGGTATTGGGCGCAGGCAACGTCATGATCCAATGATTAAGACGCCCCATGAATGACAGCCTTGCGCGCAAAGTTCAAAGCCCAAAAAGCAGGCAGCGTGAATCGATGATTCGTCACAATCAGCTTCTTGATCAGGAAAATAACCGCGGATTTGCCGAAACTTTTAGCCATTTCTGACGTCTTATTAAGTATCAAGCAATGGTGAGGCTAGGGACTGGTGGTCAATTCTCCCCTCCAGTCTCTGAAATCGTCTTCTCCAGTGGCGCACGCTTGTTTTTTGGATGGCAATATACGTCCGCAGCCTGTTTTTCCATTGGGGAAAATGAGTTTGCCCGGGCAGGGGTTTTGATTCATGCTTGGGCTTGTCCCGCCGTACCGAGAGGTAAAGTCGTAATCGTTTGTGTCGTATTTGCCGTAAACAGTCTAAGAGAAAGGGTCTGGATATGTACTTCGGAGCTGATTACTACCCGGAGCATTGGGTTTATCCATATGACGGCACAGAAGAGCATCCGGAAGAGGCTTGGGTCAACGATGTGGAGATGATGGTGGCCGCCGGAATCAATGTGGTCCGTCTGGGCGAATTCAGTTGGGGTCTCTGTGAGCGTGAGGAGGGCAAATACGATTTCAGCTGGCTGCAGCGCTTCATGGATCTGCTGCACAAAAATGACATCCAGGTGGTGCTTGGCACACCTACGGCCGCTCCGCCCATCTGGCTCCTGCAAAAATATCCGGAGATTCTTCCCATTGATGAAAACGGCATGGTGCGCCACGAAGGGACCCGCCGGGCCTATTGCCTGAACAGCGATGTCTATTGGAAATGCTGCCAGAAGATCGTCCGCGCCATGGGCGAAGCCTTGGGCAAACACCCCGCCCTCATCGCCTGGCAGATCGATAACGGCATCGGCCGTCATAACACCGAATACTCCTTCAACGCGGAGACCAAGCATGATTGGCACCTCTGGTTGAAGGCGAAGTACGAGACGGTCGAGCAGTTGAATGATGCGTTGGGCATGCGCTTCTGGGGGCAGGTCGTCTCGGACTGGTCGCAGGTGCCCATGCCTATGCGTGCCCCGGCGGTGCACAACCCAGCGCTTGTCACCGACTGGCGACGTTTCTCAAGTGACACCATCGTGTCCTTCGTACGCATGCAGGCGGACTTGCTTAAGGAGTTATCTCCCGGCGTGCCGGTCACCACCCCCTTGCGTGCGTTTGCTGCCGAGTTCGATTACTTCGATGTGGCGGAGGCCGTGGATTTCATCGCCGTGGACAGTGATGCGGCCATCAAATCGAAATCCTCTGAGATCGCAGCCAGCATCGATCTGATGCGCTCGCTGAAAGGTGAAGAAGGTCACACGCCCGATGGCGACCTCGGCTTCTGGGTGATGGAGCAAAAGGCCGGGGCCGTCGCTTGGGGTGATGTGAATTCACTGGTGCGTCCCGGTGTGGTGCGGCTATTCACCTACCAGCTCATCTCTCGTGGTGCGAGCGGAGTGCTTTACTTCTACTGGCGCCAGCCGCGCATCGGTCCGGAGAAATTTTATGGTGGAGTGCTGACCCATGAAGGTTCGGGCAAGAACCGCATGTATAAAGAGATCAGCCAGATCGGTGATGAGTTGAAACGGATGGGCAGCATCTTGAAAGGCACTCAGGTCAAGGCAGATGCCGCCATCCTCATCAGCCATGAAAACCATTGGGCCATCGATCAACCACTCAAGCCCAACAAGCATTTTCACCAGCGCGAGCATATCCAGCTGTACTACAACGCGCTGCATGACAAAAATATCCTCGTGGACTTTGTGCGACCCACGGATGATCTGTCGCATTACAAGCTGATCATCGCACCTTCTCTACATATGCTTTCTGGTGGTCAGGCTGACCGCCTGAAGCTCTACGTGCATAACGGCGGTGTGCTAGTTGGTACGTGCAACACCGGCTTGGTGGATGAACACCATATCACTCCCATGGGTGCGTATCCTTATGAACTCACCGACTTGTTCGGGCTGGAGGTTTCCGAATTTGATACCTTGCCACCGGGGGAAGAGAATCACCTGCACTTCAAAGGCAGCAGCTTCACCACCAGCAATCTTCATCCGGCCCGCATCTGGTGCGATCTGATCGAGCCCAAGGAAGGCTGTCAGGTCATGGCCCATTACGCGCGTGATTTCTATGCCGGCAAGCCGGCTATCACCATGAACGACTTTGGCGCGGGCAAGGCCATCTACGTGGGCACTATGAGCCATCAAAGTTTTTACTTCGACCTCATCACTTGGGTGCGTCAGCTCTGTAATCTTTTCCCGCTCATCAAAGTGCCTGATTCGGTGGAGGTGTGCATGCGACAGAAGGAAGGCAGCCGTATCTATTTCTTGCTGAATCATAATCCTACCCACGTGCGGATCCAGTTCTACAAACCGATGCACGACTTCCTCACGGACAAGAAAGTCAGTGGCAACTATGACTTGGAAGCCCACGGCGTCCTTGTACTGGATGAGACCGTGAGATATTAGCAGGAAGCCGGATATTGTGCGGAGAAAATGAGGTCGGGTAGTGAATCACCCGAAATGGTTGGGTGACGAACAGTTCTGCATATGCTATTTAGTATATACAGACTAAGGAGAGGTGCATGAATTTGCCGTCACACAATCGAACCCCGAGAGCATTCACGCTGTTGGAGCTCTTGGTTGTGCTCGCGGTGGTCTGCGTGGTGTTCAGTATGCTTCTCCTGCCCGCAGGGAGAACAAATCACTTCAAGGCCGGAGCCATTAAATGCGGCAGCAACCTGAAACAAATCGCGCTTTCTTTCAAAATGTTTGCGGCCGATCACAATGGCGATTACCCCTTCGGATCAGCCGGGTCTCTGGCTTATACGAATGACTCACAAGCCTGGCTGCATTTCATGACTCTATCGGACTACCTTGGTTCTCCCAAGCTGTTGATATGTCCCGCAGACATTTATAGTAAAAGTTCTGCGTCGTCCTTCTCTTCGAGAACTAATGGTGCGCCGGATACCCTGACCACACGGAAGAATTCAGCCGTCAGCTATTTCGTGGGTTTGGATGCCAAAGAGACGATGTATGATTCTTGGCTGGTGGGTGATGGGCAGGTCAGTGATATCGGTCGCAAGCACAATGGGTCTCTTTTGTATGCCAACGGGTACTCTACCTTGCGCTGGCCGGACTCCATCCATGCGCAATCTCCCAATGTCGCCTTCGCTGATGGAAGCGTGGGTCGCGGCAGTAATTTCATGAGCGCAGCCCGCTGGCCATCTGGAGCCTCGAACCGTTTGCTACTGCCCCAATAAGATAAGGCGTGCCTGCCGCTCAATCCTCCGTCAGATCCATCATGCGTTTCTGCAACTCCAACCGCAGTTGCTCGCGCTCTTCATCAGTGGCGCTACGAGAAACAGTGATGGGCTCACCGAACCGCACAGTGCATTGACCAAAGGGCAACGGCACTTGAAACCGATCCCAGCTCTTCATCCGGATCTTGAAGGTCAGATGATACGACACCGGGATGACCGGCAATGCGGTCACTTGTGCCAGACCGATGATGCCTTCCTGAACTTGGTAGCATGGTCCGCGTGGGCCATCGGGCGTGATGGCAAGGATGCAACCCTCTTCCGCTGAGGAAACCATTTCACGCAAAGCTTGCGGTCCCCGGCGGCTGGATGAGCCGCGCACTGGCCGGGTGCCGAACAGTTCCAGCACGCGTGCCAAGAGACCACCATCCTTGCTCGCACTGACGAGGGAAGCCAGTTCACGCCCGCCTGTATGCTCCCGCACATAACGTTGGTAGATGACCAGTGAATACGCCAGCCGGTTGTGCCAGATGCTGTAGATGGCCTGATTGTTATCCCCTAGCTTCATCAGCCCGGATTTATCCTCCCAGCGGAAACGTGTCGTCGCGGCGACGAGTTGCGTCAGTCCGTAAATCAGACGTGCGGCCAGGCGGCCGTGCCATTTCGGTTTCTGCGGCACGACCACGCCTGATTTGCGTGGAGGGATGGGTTTCGGCTGCGTCATCCACCACCTTTTTTCAGCGCGGCCCGGACCAGTTTCTCCGTGGTGGCGGTGCTGCCCAGCATGGCGGCGGCGGCCCGCACGGATTCTTGCGCTTCGTTCTGTTTCATACCCAGCGCCATCAACGCCTGGATCGCATCGTTCAGTTTCAGGTCTTCCGCAGAAACGGCGCGGTTCGCGCTGCTTGCTTCAAAGGCGGCGGCGGCACCCACTTTGTCCTTCAGTTCCACCACGATACGCTCAGCCGTTTTCTTGCCCACGCCGGAAATCTGCGAGAGGGCCTTCACATCGCCGTTCGCCACGGCGCCGCGGAATGCGGTCACATTGATGCCGCTCAGGATGTTCAGGGCGATCTTCGGGCCGATGCCGCTGACGGTGTGTATGAGCAGACGGAACATGTCCCGCTCCGCCGTGGTCATGAACCCGTAAAGCACATGCGCGTCCTCCCGGATGGCCAGATGGGTGAGCATGGTGACTTCCTGCCCCGGCTGCGGCAGTTTATCGAAGGATGATACCGGGATGAGCACTTCATAGCCCACGCCCTGCACTTCGATCACGGCTGAGGTCGGCAAGGCCTCGACGAGTTTTCCCTTTAAAAAAACGATCATGTATATTGAAAAATCAAACGCGCTTCGGCGGCGTCAACGAGAAGCCAGTTTGCGTCTGGGCGAAGGCTAAAGCAACTGCGAGCGCATCGGCCGCATCGGCGTCCGGAATCTCGTCCAGATGCAACATGCGCTGGACCATTTTTGCCACGGCCAATTTCTGTGCTGCCCCATAACCCACGATGGATTGCTTCACCTTTCGTGGTGAGATTTCGTAGATCTCCAGTCCGGCTTCCGCCACCACGCATAAGGCCGCGCCACGCGCTTGTCCCATGATGAGTGCGGTTTGCAGATTTTGCGCAAAGAACAAACCCTCCACCGCACACACTTCAGGCTTATATTCGCGAATAACATCCCGGATGCCTTGCGCGATCTTCGCCAGACAACGCGATTGCTCCCAGGTGGCCGGACACTTCAGGGTGCCTTGCGCCAAGGTGCGTGGATGCGGTTTGCCGAGCTCGATGACGCCAAAGCCCGTGCCACGTAGTGAGGGGTCGATACCCAGCAATCTTTTGTGGGTGGATAACGGTGCGGGGTCCACACCTGAGGCCGACTGGACTGGTGTGGGCTTGCGCTTGCCGGTCGTGACCCGTGCTTCCAAGTCTGCAAATTGTTTCGGTGAAATGCCCACAGCGCGGATATTGCCAAAGGGGGTGTCAGCCTGTCACGCTTTCGCTCATCCGTGAGACACTAAGGCCATGGGGCCTTGGCGGCCCCATGGCATTCCCCCCGGCCCCGTACGCGGCTTCTTCCTAACTTTACTAAATGAATCCCTTACACCCTTCACGTAGCCCGCTGGATAGCCATTCTTTGCTCGATTTCGCCATACTCGGTCCATGGATAAGGGCAAACGCTTTAACCTGGCCAACGATGGATCGAGAGATGGCATCAGCGGCACTTCACCCTTGCACACGATCGTGTTGTATGACCGCCCGGTCATCTTCGAACGTGCCCACCAACTGCTTGTCGGCCTGTCCCGGACCTTGGATGCCGGGCGCGCCATCCAGCTTACGGCCTGGCAGTTTAACACCTTGGAGCGTGATTGGCACGGCAGCCAGCTCCGCAAACTCCTGGGTAAAGCCGAGATGGTTGTTGTGGCGGCCAGTGCCGATAAGGCCCTGCCTGAATCGGTGGAGCTGGAATTGAGGCTTTGGATGGAGCTGTCAGCAGGCAAGCACCGCGCGCTCCTGGCTTTTCTGGAAGGGTCCTCTCCCGTCGCGTATCAGACATCGCTCCCTTTTGACCGGCTCCAAACCTTGGCCAACATGCACGGGGCTGATTTTTTTGCCCATATCGCGGACCCCGCTCCTTACCCGGCGTGGCCATGTTTGCCAGAGGAGGATGAAGCTTCAAATGATCGCACCATGGGATAAGTGCTGATGCCTCTTATCACCGCCGTGGGGCGGGTTCCTTGATGACCTCCATGCTGGTGGCGAGCCCATTGGTCAACTGCCGGTACCGCAGATCAAATGTGCCATCGAAGTTGGCGTCTTTCCGGACGATGAACTCTCCTAGCACTTTGCCCGGGCGCATCTCTTGGTCGATGTAACTATCGCCGTTCTCATCCAACTGGATGACCCCATCGCGCTCCCAAGTCTTTTGGCGTGTCTGCGGCTTGCCGGTCTGCTCCCAACGTTGCCACCTTTCCACGGCTAGCACGATCACAATGCCGAGGGCGATCATCAGCGCCCAACGTTGCCAAGTCTCGCAACGCCGCCACCAGTTCAGGATGGCTTGACCCTTTCCGGGCGCATTCGCGGGCTCTGGTGGCGTAGCGCTCACAGCATCAATCAAAGGCCGCCACATTTAGCCCGGTACGATTCCGGATGGTGGCGGCCAAGGTGTTCAACTCTTCCGTGCTCAAGCGACTGGCGTAACTCTCCGTGGTCGGACGTGCGAGTGTGTAAGCGTGCACTTCCTGGATCTTTCCACCAGCTGTCTGGATGTCATTCAAGCGTTGGCAATAAGCCTCAAGTTCATCCACTGGCATGATGGCTCCATGCAATTTCAGGAACAGGCTTTGGATCACCACCGGTCGTGACTGGGCGGTGGTGGTGATGTTTTTCAAGATACGATCAAAGAACACATGCGAGCGGTTCACCTTTTGGTAATAGGCTTCCGTCCCGGCATCCAGCTTGGCCCACACCGTGCCGTTGTTGCCATCCAGTATCTCCAACCCTGCTTTCACATCGGCTTTGTCCAATCCGGCAGCATCGGTGATGAGTACTATTTTTGTGCGCTCCAGTTTTTCCGCCTTTTTCACCTCGGCCACGGCGGTGACACATTCGGCGAAGTTTTCGATCATTGTCGGCTCACCATCGCCGCTGAAGGCGATGTCCTTGATATCCCGCGTGAGCCAGGGAACTTCTTCAAATTTCGGCTCCTTCGCCAGCCCGCCATCCTTGGCAAAACGGATCATCGCCACCAGTTCATCCTTCATCTGTTCCAAGTCCACGCGCGAAACCAGTCCCGGCACGCGACGGTCCACCTCGCAATACACGCAATCAAAGTTGCAGACCTTGTCCGGATTCAGGTTGATACCGATGGACAACCCGCGTGAACGCCGGGAGATGACCGGGTACACGAACGTGAAATCAGCGAAGTGCCGGGAGTGATCCTGCACTGCTGCCCAGGAACTGCGGATATGAATGGGGGCTTCAGCCACGCGGCGACTGTAATGGGCATTTGCTGCGAGTGCAATGGAAGCGGTTTAGTTGCGCCTGAACTTGCCCTGAATAAACATCTGCGCTTGGATAGTCTCTATCCTATGCCTTTACGTTTTGTTTTGTTGCTCGTCGTTCTTATGTTCGCGGTTGTTACTCAGGCAGCCCCGGCCAAAGACCAGCACGTCATCGTCATCACCGTGGATGGTTTTCCGCATTGGATCTGGCAGGACAGCAAGTTGCCCATGCCTGCCTTGCGTAAGTTAGCGGCCGAAGGCGTCAGCGCACCGATGAAAGTCTCCAATCCCTCGGTGACATGGATCAACCACACGACGCTTGCCACCGGTGTGACCCCGGCGAAGCACGGTGTGCTCTATAATGGGATGCTCACGTTCCCCGGTAACGCCCAGCCGCCGAAGATCGAGCAATGGCGCGACAAAAACGAGATGGTGCGGGTGCCTACCGTCTATGATCACGCCTTTAAGGCCGGCCTCACGACCGCCCATGTGGACTGGGTGCCGACGACCAACGCGAACACGTTCAACTGGGATTTTCCCGAGCGACCTAATCCACAGGGCAAGATCGAGCTAGAGATGGTGAAAGCCGGTCTGATCACCCCACAGGAGCTCGATGATTTTAACCGGAGCAATCCGGCTTGGCGCGACCAGATGTGGACCCGCGCGGCCGTGCATATCATGGAGAAGTATCAGCCGAACCTCTTTTACTTCCACTTGCTGAACACAGACGCGAACAATCATAAGTATGGTCCCGGCACATGGGCCAGCCATACCGCCTATGCCTATGCGGATAATTGCATCCAGCAATTACTGGATGCGCTGGACCGCGCCAAGTTGCGGGAGAAGACCACGATCATCATCGTCACCGATCACGGATTCAAAACCGCGCAAAAACTCATCCGACCAAACGTCGTGCTGCGTCAGAACGGTCTTATCCGCGCTGCCGGACCGAGCGTGACGAGCTGTGATGGTTACGTGATGGCCTCTGGTGGCATCGCCATGTTCTATGCCGTGAATTCAGCGAATAAAGCGGAGACTATCACCAAGGCCAAACCGCTTTTGGGCAATCTGGAGGGTGTCGCTTCAATGATTGAGCCAAAGGATTACGCTGCTTACGGCATGCCCACGCCAGCTGCCAACGAGCAGGCCCCTGACCTGGTGCTCTTTGCCAAGGCTGGTTACGCCTTCCATGGTTCACATGTCCTGGATACGCCCATCACCGAAGTCACAGCGGATGCCTATCCCGGCCATCACGGCTACCTGAACACCGATCCACAACTCGATGGCGTCTTCATCATCTCTGGCGCGGCGGTCAAGCCGGGTGTGAAACTGGAGAAGATCACCAACCTCGATATCGCCCCGACGACCGCGAAGATCCTCGGTCTGACCATGCCCAATGTGGATGGCCGGGTGTTAAAGGAAGTGCTGAAGTAATCTGTAGCCTCAGTTGTTACTCAACACTGAGCGGAAGGCACTTTCTCCCGCACCGCGGGCTCCACATTGAAGTATTCCACCGTGGTGAAGTTGAAGGCGTTGGCAACCAAGCTGCTCGGGAACATCTCGCACTTGTTCCGGTAGTCGCGCACGTTGCCATTGTAGAAACGGCGTGCCGCCTGGATACGGTCTTCCGTATTCACGAGTTCCTTTTGCAGCTTGAGAAAATGCTGGTCCGCTTTAAGTTGTGGATACTGCTCTACCACCGCCATCAAGCGCTGTAATCCCGCCACCAGTTCCTGCTCATCTGTCTGGCGCGAGCCTTGGGGATTGGTGGTGCAGCGGTTGCGTAATTCGATGACTTTCTCCAGCACGTCCTTCTCATGCGCGGCGTATCCTTTCACTGTCGCCACCAGATTGGGGATGAGGTCGTAACGGCGTTTCAGTTCGGTATCGATGTTTGCCCAGGCATCCTTGAGATGATTCTTCAGGGCGACCAGGGCGTTATACTGCACGATCACATACAGAGCTGGGAGCAGCACCATGGCGGCGAGGATGATGAGCAAAATGGCCATGCTAACAATTGTTAAAAAGATATTCCGGCATCAAGGTGCGCAGGGTGACCAGACGGTTCAGATTCCCTGGTATCTGCTCTGGTGAAAGGCAGCGCGAGAACGCAACCGCCAGCACCGAGCCTTCGATCTCCACCGTCAGATCCGAGTTGGCGAGCAGGTATTCCATCATCCGGGTATGGCAGACATCATAGGCGAATTTCTTGTCCTTCGAGCGCACGCAGAACCGTCGTGAAAACTCATGAGATTCGAAATCGATATCATCATAGCCGAACGCCTGCGCGATCTTGGAGAAGACTCCCTCGGAACCGATCGTCACTTCCGGGAACTGCCGCTCCAGCATCAGAATGAAGAACGAGAAATGATGGTGATGTGTCTTCCGACGGCCTTTCGAATCCCGTGAGTGTGTCTCGTAATGATAGTCGAAGACCTTGACCTCCTGTCCCTGGTATTTCCCGGAGAGGATGTTGTAGGCGTAGCGATTGGAGCCTTGCGCCAGCTTGTTGAGAAAGCTGTAACGGTTCGCCAGATCACGGTCTTTTCCTTGTGAATAGAGCAGTCCCAGCTGCGAAGCCAATAGGGTAAAAGCTTCGCGCCGTTTCTTCTCCATCATGTAGCCGAACACGGCCAAACCGATGAAGACCCCGATGAAGAGTATGACGACTAATACTTCCATTTCTCCTGCCAGTCCTTACGGAAATCTCAACATCCATGACCAGTGATGGCCAGTAGAATTTGCCGCCGTAATTATAGCCCGGGAAAAATGGATTCGGGGTCAAACTGTCTATCACTTCTCCGGTGTCGGCACGCGCAGCAGCGCATCCAGACTGTGCTTCTTGATGCCGAAGAAGTTTTTCAGCTCCTCGATGCGCTCCCGCGCCACATGGTCCGTGAAGGGTTCTCCATCCCGCACCGCCGCGATCATCAGGTTCTTTGGCGTATGCTCGGAGGAGACGAATTCGAATACCTTCGTCTTATAGCCAGCCCATTCCAGATAGAGCGCGCGCAAGCCATCCGTGACCCACTCGGCCATGCGTTCTTCCATCACGCCGTGGCGTAGCGCTGGAGCGAGCACGGTGGGGTGCTGCAACTGCGGGCGCACCTCCTTGTGACAGCAAGGGGCCACCACGATGAGTTTGGCGCGCATCTCAGTCCCACGGCGGATGGCTTCATCCGTAGCAGTGTTGCACGCGTGCAAGGCGATGAGGACTTCGATGTCCTTGATGCGTGCCTGGTCGATGGTGCCTTCCTGAAAAGTCAGCCCCTCCGCCCCGATCTCCTTGGCAATGTCATTCGTCTTCTCGACGAGGTCTGCGCGAGATTCCACGCCCAATACCTCCACCGGAGAGTTCTTCGTGCGCCGGAGCCAATGCCACGCGGCGAAAGTCAGGTAACCTTTGCCGCAACCCATGTCCGCAATGTTTAGCGGCTGGCCGGGCTTCCAACCGCAATCATCCAACAAGTGGGACAATATCTCGAGGTAGCGGTTGATCTGGCGATGCTTGTCCGCCATGGAAGGCAGCACACGCCCGCTCGCTTCCACCACTCCGAGGGCTGCCAGCCAGTCACTGGCGGCAGCATCCAGCAGGCGCACGCGCTCGCGGTCATGTTTGGGTGCCGGGGCCGTCACGATGGCCGGTTTATGCGAGGAGAGCTGTGGTTGGCCGTTGCGCGGGAAATGCAGTTGCCAGTCCTTTTGCGTGGTGCCGAGCAGGGCGTTCTTCCATGCACCTTGCATCTGCTCCTCAAGCCAGCCCATGCCCCGCTCCAGCGGGATGTTCTTCGCGACATCGTTGGTGCGCCGTTTGAAGGTCACAGCCAGATGCGGCACCTGGCGTAATTGCACCTTACGCACGGTCACGCGCTCCACGCCATCGCTGGGCTGCAAGGAGCCGGACAGGACAAGGCGCACAAAGGTGCCGTCCTGCAAACTCATTTCCGTCTTCGCCATGAACTCAACTATTGGATCTGCATTCTGCATGTGGTGGCCAGTCTAGCGGGCGCCGGATAAATGAAAAGCAGTCGCTTTTTGAGGTTTGCTGGCGAAGGATGTCCTGATTTTGCTTTGCGGCTGCAAAAAAAGACCGTCTTTTGGTATTAGAAGTGCGGCAGAAACCCGGTAATGGCTTAGTTTATCTCTGAGATAATGAAGCATAATCATAGTTCCGAGAACGGGAAGCAGTGGCACCAATTGGCTGCCACGGAAGTATTTGGTTTGCTGGATACAGATGTCGTTCAGGGCTTGTCGACGGAAGAAGTCAAACGCCGTCAGGCCATCCATGGTCCGAACCTGCTCAGCAGCAAGGGGCAGACACCGGCTTGGTTGCGTTTTCTTCACCAGTTCAACCAGCCGCTTGTCTATCTCCTCCTGATCGCTTCCGGAGTCACCGCGTATCTGCATGAGTGGGTGGATAGCTCGGTCATCTTCGGTGTCGTACTGGTCAACGCCATCATTGGCTACCTGCAAGAGACCAAGGCCGAGAAGGCTATCGACGCCCTCGCCCGCATGGTCGTGACCGAAGCCACCGTACGCCGTGGTGCCAGAAAGTTGCGTGTGCACTCGGAAGAGCTGGTGCCCGGTGACGTCGTCCTCCTGCAATCAGGTGACAAAGTTCCCGCCGATCTCCGCCTCTTCTCCGTGCGCAATCTGCAAGTGGATGAATCCGCTCTCACCGGCGAATCCGTCCCCGTGGGCAAGCATAGTGACGCGCTGGCGCTGGATACCATCCTCGCCGAACGCAAGAACCTCGCTTACGCAGGAACACTGGTCACCTATGGGCAGGCCGAAGGCGTCGTTTGGGCCATCGGCCAGCAGACCGAGACCGGCCGCATCGCCACCCTGATCGAAGACGTGGTGGAGCTGTCCACCCCGCTCACGCGCAAGATCGCCGAGTTCAGCAAGCTCCTGCTCTGGATCATCATGGGCCTGGCCGTCGTGACCTTTACGGTTGGCGTCCTGCGCGGTCAACCCGCCATCGAGATGTTCATGGCCGCTGTGGCCCTCGCTGTCGGCGCCATACCGGAGGGCCTGCCCGCCGCCGTGACCATCACGCTCGCCATCGGCGTATCCCGCATGGCGAAACGCCAGGCCATCATCCGCAAGCTGCCCGCCGTGGAAACCCTCGGCAGCACCACCGTCATCTGCTCGGACAAGACCGGCACCCTCACCGAGAACCAGATGACCGTGCAGGAAGTCTGGGCTGGCGGTCGCCTCTTTGAAGTGACTGGCACCGGTTACGAAGCAGCGGGCGAAATGAAGCATGAAGGCGCAAGTCTGCTGGCCCAAACGGACCCCGCCCTGCTTGAAGTGCTCAAGGCCGGTCTGCTCTGCAACGATTCCCAGTTCCAGCGCGAGGAAGGCCGCCTCACCGTGCAGGGCGATCCGACAGAAGCCGCCTTGCTCGTCGCCGCGCGCAAAGGCGGCCTCGTCGCCGCCGAGGTCCACGGTGCCCATGGCCGCATCGATTCCATCCCCTTTGAGTCCGATCAACAGTTCATGGCCACGCTGCATCACGATGGACGCCAGGGCCGCGTCATCTACAAGAAGGGTGCGGTGGAACGCCTGCTGGACCACAGCGATCACCTGCTCTCCGGCACCGGCGAACTCGTGCCGCTCGATCGCGCCGCCATCCATGCCCTGGCCGGCCAGATGGCTGCCAAAGGTCTGCGCGTCCTCGCCTTTGCCCGCCGCGAAGTCGCCCCGGACCACGCGAACCTCCATCATCATCAGCTCAAGAGCGGCCTCACCTTTCTCGGTCTGCAAGGCATGATCGATCCGCCCCGCGCGGAAGCAGTTCAGGCCGTGGCCCGCTGCCAGCAGGCGGGCATCACTGTGAAGATGATCACCGGTGATCACGCCATTACCGCCGCCGCCATCGCGGGCAAAGTCGGCCTGCAAGGTGCCCGGGATGAGCAAGGCCTTTTGCGCGCCGTGCCCGGACGTGAGCTGGAAAATCTCGATGACATCGCCCTCCAAGGCGTGGTCCATGAAGCCGGCGTCTTCGCCCGCGTGGCCCCGGAACAAAAGCTGCGGCTCGTGAAAGCCTTGCAGGCGCAAGGCCACGTCGTCGCCATGACGGGTGATGGGGTGAATGACGCCCCCGCGCTCAAGCAGGCCGACATCGGCATCGCCATGGGCAAGTCCGGCACCGATGTGGCCAAAGGTGCCGCCGACATGCTGCTCATGGATGACAACTTCGCCTCCATCGAAGCTGCCGTGGAAGAAGGCCGCGGCGTCTTCGACAACCTCACCAAATTCATCGTCTGGACCATCCCCACGAACCTCGGCGAGGGCTTGATTCTCCTTCTGGCCATCTTTCTGGGCCTGGAGCTCCCCGCGCTGCCCGTGCAATTGCTCTGGGTGAACATGATGACCGCCGCCTTCCTCGGCCTCACGCTGGTTTTTGAGCCGAAGGAGCCGAACCTCATGGAGCGCAAGCCGCGCAACCCGCAGGAACCCATCCTCACGCACCCGCTCTTCATGCGCACCGGCCTGGTCACGCTGATTCTCATCACCGGCGCGTTCGGGCTCTTCATCTGGGAGCAACAGGTGAACGGGACCTCCCTCGAACAGGCGAGAACCTTGGTGATAAATACCATCGTCATGGTGGAGGTCTTTTACCTGTTGAACTGCCGGTCGCTTACGTGCTCGGTGCGGTCACTGGGCTGGTTCAGCAACCGGTGGCTTCTGGTCGGCATCGCGGGGATGGTGCTGGCGCAGGTGGCCTTCACCCACTTGCCCGTCATGAACAAGTTGTTTCAGACCGCGCCGTTGGGCACCGCGGAATGGTTGCGGATCGTTGCTGTGGGCCTCGCCGCCTTCTGGATCGTAGGCTTCGAGAAATGGGTGCGCTTCCACCGGACCAAGTCGCCTTGAGTGCTTTTTGGCGGCTTGCACCCGGGTGCAAAACAAGGGGGAACCCTACCCCCTTATACCGTAGCCATGGTAGAGCCGGTTTCATCGGCAGATGTTAGGTTTTAAATTAGCTCAGGGAAGTCTCTGGGCAGTCATGCAGTGAAGAGTCCGGGAACAGCAGTATCAAACTCCGGCTTTAACATGACAAACGACATGAACAAAAATGTATCTGCCTTGCAGGAAGAAGCTCCGGTCAATCGCCCGGTGCAGGCGCTTTTGTCATGCCTCTGGGTGGCGAATATCGCCTTCTTGCTGTACTTCCTGATGAAGCACAGCTAAGCCTTTGCTGGCTTATTCTTTCGCTGGCTTGGGCACTTTGCCCCCCAGTTCACCCGGCATCTTGGCGATGTAATAGAAACGGACGTTCAGTTCCGTGGCCATCTTCTCCAGTTCATCCAGTTCCTGCGGTTCGCCGATGTAGAGGATGTAAAGTTTTGGCAGCCGGGTGACCTGTTCCTTGAAAGCGTCCTTGATGACACGGCGTACCTTGGCGCTGTTCGGCCCGGAGATGGCGATATCCACCTGCCGCAAGCCACCCCTAGCCATTATTCGCGAAAGGGTCATCGCCATCTGTGAAGGCGAAGCGGCGGAAAGCGTATTGAAGGTGGAGTCCGCAAACGATCCGCTGGAAGGCACCCAGAAGAGCTCCACATTGTTGTGATTGAAGAAACCGTAGGCATCATCCCGCACGGCAGGCGGCATGGTCTCGGGGCCAGTGGACTTGCAGCTCGTGAATGTCATCAGGGCAGCCAAAAGCAGCAACATGCGGAAATACGACTTCATGCGCGCAGCATAATCATCCACCCGCCGCTGGCAACAGTAGCTTCAGTGAAGAATTCCGTGCCAGAATTGCCGCGACTGGCCTTTGACCTTGGGCAATGGAGATCATGCACCACATGTTCTCCCTCTCCCCTCAACGGGGAGAGGGCCGGGGTGAGGGGTGAGCATACTAGGCGACCTGTTATTTTCCGTCTTAAGCGCCTGTGGGAGATTTCAGAATTCCTTCCTCCAGCCACCGGTAGTCACCGCCTATCACCCCTTGAGCCAGGTGGTAATTTGACCGGTCCTCATTTTCATGCAAGGCCCGGAAAAGCGTCTTGATCCGTAAACGCGCATTCCGGCAGAAACACTCGGCCAAGTTCATGGCTTCACCCCGATGCTCGTGCTCCCACAGGCTTTGCGCCCGGGCCAGTGTCGCCGTCATGGCGAAGAGTTCCGTGCCGATATCCACAAAGCGTCCTAACAACACCTGTTGTTTCTCCAGCTTCGGGCCAAACCTGACCATCGCATGGAACAAAGCCCGGCCCAGCTTCCGGCTTGTGCGCTTCACATAGCGGAGATGATGCGCCAGTGGTGACAACACCTCGGGCATTCCCGCGGTGAACGGCAACCATTGCTGCGGATACCAGCGGGCGTAGAAGAAGCCTGCCTTCATCGCTGCCTTCGCCCGCGCCTTCATCGGCAGACGTGTGTTCAGGACTGCTCCACCCGCGCGCAGATGCGGGTCCAGTGCTTCGCGTGCGATGAAGAGCCGCATGATCTCGCTCGAGCCTTCGAAGATGGTATTGATGCGACTGTCCCGCAGCAGGCGCTCAATGGCCAGCGGCTTCTCACCGCGTGCCTTGAGCGAACCTGCCGTCTCATAACCGCGCCCGCCACGGATCTGCATCGTGTCATTCACGATCTCCCAGGCGCGTTCCGTGCCCCAGAGCTTGCACATGGCCGCTTCCACGCGGATATCCGCGTGCTTGTCCTTGTCCACCTTGCTGGCGGTGAGCAGCGTCATCGCTTCCATCGCGAAGACATCGGCCGCCATGCGGGCCAACTTGTCGGCGATGGCCGCGTGCTTGCCGATGGCCGCACCCCATTGCTCGCGCTCCTTCGCCCATTCGCGGGCGATCTGGAGACAACGCTTGGCCAAGCCTGTGCAAGCCGCAGGCAAAGTGAGCCGTCCCGTGTTCAACGTGGACAACGCCACCTTCAAGCCCTTGCCTTCACCCAACAGGATGTTCTCCCGCGGTACCTTGACGTCCGTGAAATGGATCACGCCATTATACAACGCCCGCAAGCCCATGAAGTGGCAGCGCCTCACGACTTCCACCCCCGGTGACCGCGTATCCACGATGAAGGCCGTGACTGGGTCGCGACCTTTTCCATCCATCGCCGGAGTCTTCGCCATCACTACGAGCAGTCCGGCTTTGGTTCCGTTCGTGCACCACAGTTTTT
>CAZRGY010000017.1:0-7912 GCA_964599715.1 uncultured Verrucomicrobiota bacterium
GCCCAAGCAAGGAGATGAACCTCGCCAAACTTTCCAGCAGCGAGCTGGTGAAACTCCTTGCCCACGAAAACGTCTGGCAACGTCGCACCGCCCAGCGCTTGCTGACGGAACGCCGCGACAACACCGTCATAGGCCAGTTGCAACAGTTGCTGAAATCCAGCGCTAAACTGGATGCACGCGTGGCCGCTTTGTGGACGCTTCACACCTCCGGTTATCTGAATGACGGCACCCTCTACGCCTGTGCGAACGACCGTGAGCCCATCATCCGCTCCTGGTGCGCCCGTCTCATCGGCGAACGTCAGGGCGGTTCGGAACAGGACATCCGCACCCTGGAAGACCTCGCGAAAGACAGCGATCCTTCCGTGCGACTGGCCGTTGCCACGGCCGCCCGCCAGTTCACCAGCAGCTCGCTCACGGTGAATACTCCACCAGCCAAGCAGGTGGAACTCGGCGAGATCATCCCGAATCTCATCGAAGCCTCGCGCGACGGCAAAGACCCGCTCATCCCGTTCATGATCTGGATGGCGGTGGAGCCGCTTATCCCGGAGGCCACGGACATCGCCTTCAAATGGACCGCCGAGAGCGCCGCCAAGAATATGCCGCTCGCCGGTCAATTGACGCAGAAGCTCATGCGACGCGTTTGCGACATGGGCAAGCCTGAGCTACTGACCCAGGCCACGGAAGTGATCGGTGAATTGCTGGACCAAGACACCGCTTTGACCCTCGCCGCCTTGAACGGCCTGCTCGAAGGCCAGAAGGGCAAAGCCATCGTGCCCACCGGCGACACCACGGCGATCTTGAACAAACTCCTCGCCAGCAAAGATGCCAAGGTCAAGGAAAGCGCCCAACGCCTCGGCACCTTGTGGGGCAATGCCACCGCCGTCCAAGGCAGTGTGAATCTGGTGAACGACCAGAACGCCACGATCGAGAAACGTCGTGAAGCGATGCAAGTGGTCCGCAAACTCAAGAACCAGGCCGCTCGCGATGCCTTCTTGCAAGTCCTTAGCACCAAGAATCCCGAGACGTTGGTCATGGAGTCATTGCGCGCCCTGGCAGAGATTGGTGGCGATGCCTTGCCGAATGAGATCTTGGCCCGTTGGTCAGGCTTCAGCCCCGCTGTGCGTCGCGTGGCAGCAGATATCATGACCTCCCGCGATCGCTGGGCTTCCACCCTGCTCTCCGCCTTGGAGCAACAGCAGGTGGCGACTTCCGATGTCTCGGCCACCGCCATCCGCACCATGATGCGTTCGCAGGCCGATTTCGGCATGCTCGCCCGCCGCGCCCAGCTCGTCTTCGGTCGCGTGCGTGAGGCAGATGCGGACAAGACCAAACTCATCGCCGCCAAACGCGCCATGATCTTGGGCAGCAAACAAAAGCCGGATCTCAAGGCAGGCCATGAGATCGCCCAACGCACCTGCTTCACCTGTCACAAGCTCTACGGGGAAGGCGCGGATGTCGGCCCCGACTTGACCGGCGTCGGCCGCTCCAGCTTGAACGCGCTGCTCGCGAACATCATCGACCCGAACCAGATCATCGGCGCGGGTTACGAGAACGTAGAGATTGAGACCAAGGACGACCGTATCGTGGCTGGCCGCATCATCGAGAACAACGATTCCCGGGTGCGCATCCTCTCCGCCGGTCCGAAGGAGGACACCATCGCCAAGTCGGACATCAAGACCATGCGCGTGAGCGAACTCTCCGTGATGCCCGAAGGCCTGGAGCAGATGCCAGACGAGGACTTCCGCAACATGATCGCCTACCTCCTCAATCCTCCCCAGGAAAAGAAACCCTTCACCTGGCTGGAGGAAGACACGCTGCCGGAAGGCAAACCGGCGGAAAAGAAATCCGATGCCGCCCAGCCCAAAGGCAAACCCGTCTCCGAGATCAAATACCAGGAGATCGACTGGGAATCCGTCTCACACTGGAATCCCGAATGGCGCGTGGAGGCCCCTGAATTTGAAGCCACGCCGAATCGCCTGACCGATTATGCCGGGAAAAAGAACGTGCTCATAACGCATCCTTACACCAAAGAAAAAGGTGCCGCCCTCGTCCGCAAACTTGAGGTGCCAACTGGCCAGAGAACCCGGCTGCTCTTCGATGTGCTAGCGCATGAGAAAGGGGATTGGGACCTCGTCGTGCTGGCCAATGGCAAGGAACTGGAAAAACGCCTCATCAAAGGGTCCAAAGACCAATGGCAGGCTATGGATCTCAACCTCACCCCGCTGGCTGGTCAGACCGTGGAGTTGCGCCTGGAGAACCGTGCCAACAACTGGTCATGGGAATTCGGCTTCTGGACCAGCCCGCGGATCGAAAGCGTGCCCTTGGTTACAGCGGGACGTTGAGCCGCATAAGCTCTAACGGCGGGACCATCGTAAAGGTGGTCCCGCCTTTTTTGTCATTGCAGGTTTTCTTTCAGAAAGCGCGAGACCAGTTCGAGATGTTCCGCATCATAGAACTCACGCCCGCCGTGCTTGGCCCCTTGCATCACTTCAAATCGCACCGTCAGCTTCTGCTTTTCATAAGCAGCCTGTAACTCATATGACTGTTCGATAGGCATCTGCGGATCCTGATCACCATGCAGCAGCAACAAAGGTGGATCGCCTGCCCCCACATGCACGACCGGACTTGCCAGTTTGGCCAACTTCGGCACCTCATCTGGCTGGCCACCCAAGAGGAGATGCAAGGCAGGCACCCTGACACTCAGTCCATGTGAGGTGGATTGCTTTAAGATGGTTTGCAGATTGGCTGCCCCATAAAAACTCACGATTGCCTGCACATCGGAAGACTCCTTATTAAACTTGCCGACCTCACCCTCCAGTTCCTTGTGACCATTACTCACTCCCACCAGTGCCGCGAGGTGTCCGCCCGCTGATGAACCCACAATGGCAAATCGTTTCGGGTCATACCCATATTCCCCAGCCTTCGCGCGCAGAAACCGGATGGCCGCTTTGAGATCGTGCACATTCGCGGGAAAACGTGCATCCACCGACAGGCGGTAGTCCACACTGGCGATGGCATATCCTTTTTCCCTCAACGCCAGGATTGGCACATCCTTGCGCGTGCCAGCTCGCCAGGCACCACCGTGGACATAGATGAGCAAAGGCGGTGGCAGGGCTGTCTTTTCTGGAAGATACAGATCAAGCTGAAGCGCAATCTCCCCCGCTCGCGCATACTCCAGTTCGCGCACGGCCGGTATTTCGGCTGCCCGGCCATAGGTAGATGACACCCAAAGCGTCAACACCAGCAGGGAGCTTTTGTTGAGTCGCAGCATCATGGACCGGAGGAGTTTACTCGTGTCGCAAGGCGTCGATCGGATCCAGATTGGCCGCACTGGAGGCCGGATAGATTCCGAACACCACTCCGATCAAACCGGAGATGCTGAACGCCAATATCACTGACCACCAGGTGATGATGGCCTTCATCTCAGTGAAATGGGAAACCAGCAGCGGTATGATGACCCCTGCCATCACGCCGATGAGACCACCGCCGAAGGACAGCACCACCGTCTCCACGAGGAACTGCGTGATGATATCCTTCTTCTTCGCACCAAGAGCCCGACGCACACCGATCTCACGGGTGCGCTCAGTGACGGTCGCCAGCATGATGTTCATGATGCCGATACCACCCACGATCAATGAGATGGCCGCGATGGACCCCAACACGATGTTGAAGATGCGCTTGGTCTGCTCCGCCTGCCGTAGCAACTGCAATGGCACGATGAACTCGTAATCTTTACGCTTATGGAACCGCTGGAAGAGGGACTCGATCTGCGGCACCGCCGCCTCGACCGATTCCGGATTGTGGAACTGGACCGTCAACTGATGCAGTTCCACCTTCTCGGCATTGAAGCTGCCCGCCGAGCGGTTGACCACCACTTCGCCGAAACGGCTGCGGGCTGTGGAGAGCGGGATGTAGATGTTGCTGTCCAGCGGCTGGCCTTCCATGTTGCCCGACTGTGCCCGCTGCTTTTCCGTCCCCTGTTCCTGCAGCAAGCCCACCACCCGGTAATAATCCGCCCCGAGCCGGACTTCCTCTTCGATCGGATCCTGATAAGGAAAAAGACTCTCCGCCAGACTCACTGTGATGACACAGACATTGGCCTGCCTGCTTTCATCCGTGCTGCTGAGAAATCGCCCGCGCATCATGGTCGCACCGGTCATCTCCGGATAGTTCGGGTGCGTGCCGATGACCTGCACCGGGATGTTGCTCTGATCAAAGATGACGTTTTCGCGGATGATACGCATGGGCAATACACTGCCCACACCGGGAATGGTCCCCTGGATGCGTCCGGCATCCTTGTAAGTGATGCCGTGCTCACTGACGTAACTGCGCCGCCCGCCACTGCTGCCACCGGAAGTCTCCTCGGGCGGTTTGATACTGCGGATGATGATATTATTACTGCCCAGTTTTTTGATGGTCTCCTGGGCTTCATAAGAAGCCCCTTCACCGATCGCCAGCATCGCGATCACCGAGCACACACCGAAAATGATGCCGAGCATCGTCAACGCCGACCGCATCTTATGCAGCAGCAGGCTCTTGATACCGAGCTGTACGATGCGTATGGCGCGGTAGGCGATCATGGCGTCTTCAATCCGAGCGATTCTTCGATGGCGGTAAGCCAGTCGGCGTTCGCCTGTTTACGCGGCACAAATTTGCGATTGATCACTTCCCGGTCGATGACCCCGTCCTTCATGTGCAACACCCGGTGGGCCCGCTCGGCCACCTCGGGACCGTGCGTCACCAGCACGATGGTCTTGCCGGCTTCGTTCAGCTTATCCATGAGGTTCAGCACCTCGGTGCCGGTCTTGGAATCCAGGTTACCGGTCGGCTCGTCTGCCAGGATCATGAGCGGATCATTCACCAGCGAACGCGCGATGGCCACGCGCTGCTGCTGACCACCGGAAAGTTGCTTGGGCCGGTGATCCAACCGGTCACCCAGCCCGACCAGACCCGCAAGACGTTCACAATGCCGTTCGTAATCCTTCAGATCTTTGCCCTGATAGAACAGCGGAACATAGATGTTCTCCACCACCGTGAGCTGATGGATGAGATTGTAGGATTGGAAGATGAAACCCAAGCGCCGGCCACGGATGTCAGACAGTTCGTCATCTCCCATCGTCGCGACATTCTCGTCACCCAGAAAATACTGGCCCGCCGTAGGACGATCCAAGCATCCCAAGACGTTGAGCATGGTAGACTTGCCGGAGCCGGAAGGCCCCATGATGGCCACATAGCTACCCTCTTCGATGTCCACGCTGACGCCACGCAAAGCGCGCACCTCGACTTCACCGAGGATGTACAGCTTTTCGAGCCCCTTGATACTGATGATCGGCTTCCCTGTCATGCTGGCCCTTGATTCCGATCAGGTTCCGCCTTCAGACTTGGGCGGTTTTGGCGGCTTGGGCGTTTTCGGTGGACGCTCGCTAGAGGAAGAGCCATCGCTGGACTTGCGCTCACGATCTCCTGAAGAAGATTTCCGCTCACTCGATGAAGACTTGCGTTCAGTCCCGCCATCCAGGACGGATTTCTGATTACCTCCATCATTGAAGGTCCCTTCCCGGATCTGTCGGGCCACTGTGGTCTCGTTGGTATCCACATCACTGGCCTGTACGATGGAACCGCCCAGATCGATCGACTCGCTGTTGGCCAGGGCCGAGAGCAACACGGTATCCCCTTCCTTCAGGCCAGACTTCACCTCGATGAACTTGTCGTTATACATCCCGACTTCCACTTTGACCTGCTCGGTCGTATTGCCCCGTTGCACAAAGCAAACCTGCTGACCACGTGAGGTAGTCACCGCCTGGATCGGTACCGTGAGCACGCTCGGCAGATTGGTGATGACGATTTCCGCCCGCCCAGACACACCCGGTTTCAGATCCGGCAACTGGTCCTCGATGATGACCTCCGTCGGATAGACCTTCAGGTTGGGATTGTAATAACGGCTGTTCGAATCCGGCAGGATGGCCACCTTGCGGATGGAGGCGCGGAAGCGCTTGTCCGGCACGGAATCGATCGTCACATACGCCCGCTGGCCGGGTTTGATCTGTGCCACATGAGATTCATGCACGCGCACCTCCAGCATCATCTGGGAGACATCCGGCAGGACGATGATATCCTGCTTCTGACGGATACTCGCGCCTTCTTCGATGAGGTAATTGCTGCGGCTGCCCCCCGTGCTTGAGGCATAGATGACCATGCCGTCCTGTGGCGCGGTGATTTTCGTGTACTCGAGCTGCTGCCGGTAATGCTCCAGCTTCTTCTCATTGAAATCGAGCGTGCGTTGCTTGGATTCCAGATCTGCGGCCGCTTGGGCTTCTTGCGCCCGCGCACGCTGCTTGATCCGCATCAATTCCACTTCCGCCTGGTCCACCTTGGATTGTTTCAACCGCAACTGCTTGGGAAAATCGTACTTTTTCATCAATGCCAAGCTGGTCTTGACCGTATCCAGCTTGATTCCCGCCCGCTTCAAGGCGAGATCGTCCGTCTGGACTTCCGTCTTGCTGGCAAAATCTTGCTCCGCCAGTTGCTTGGTCCAGTTCAGCCGTTCCTCGGCTCGTTTGAATTCTTCTTCCGCGATGATGATGTCGTTAGTGGCATTCCGGATGAGCTGCGGAATGTCACCTTCCGTGTATTTCTCCAGATCATCCTTCGCGAGCTCTAGGGCCAGTTCGGCATCCTTGATATTACTGTCATTGACGCTCTTCTGGATGGCCAAGCCTTCCTTGGATTGCAAGTAAGCGAACTGGCTGCCCTGGGTGGTCACTTCCTGCTGGATGACGCGCTCCTGCAAATCTGAAGCATCCAGCTCCACCAGCAACTGCCCCTTCTTCACGAAAGTACCCTCTTTCACGATGGAGATGATAGGCGCACTGCCTTCCAGTTCGGAACGCACCACCACTTCATTCACCGCTTTCAAACCGCCACCTTCCACCACCGAGATCAGAAAGTCGCCACGTTTGACCGTATGATACTGCGTTGTGGTGTCTTTTTCCTTGTTGCTCGCCCGGATAATGAGCATGCCCAGCCCCATCACCGCCAACACGACGATTACCGTGAGCTTGGGACGGTGCCGCGCCTTGGTCCAAAGAAATCTAAATATCGAACGTAAGCTTCTCATCAGTTTCCAAAAAGTTCTTCCGGGGTGACTAAGGGTTCGGTGCCGGCGACCGGCTTGACCGCCATAGGTTTCGAGTTAGCAGCCTCTCCAGGCAGTGGGTGTTCGGCTATCCAAAAGCGTTCCGTATCTGTGTTCAAAACACCGATACGCAAGAGCAGGTTCAAGCGTGAGATGTGGTAATCCACCAAGGTCTGCGTCACGCCGTTCTGCGAACGGATGCGCGCGTCTTGCGCTTCCAAAAGGTCACGGATCTGGGAGCGACCGGCCTTGAGCAACAATTCTTCACGCTCCACCCGGCGGTCGGCCAACTTCAGCTCGATCTGCTGCAATTCATAGCTCTGCTGCAATTGTGTCAGGTTCCGCAACGCCTCGCTGATATCGCGCCGCAAGTCATCCAGCTCCAACGACAAAGTCCGGATGCGGGCTTCGAAATTAACCAAAGCCGCCCGGTAAGCATTGCGTTCCAACAAGCGGTCAATCGGCAGATCAAGGTTCAAGCCCGATTCGACCCTTACCTTGTCGATGTCGAACTTGGTGTAATCCAGCTTGCCCTCTGACTGCAGATCCGCGCTGGCAAAGAAGTTCAGACCAGGCTTCAGACCGCTCGCCGCCACCCGGATCTTGCGCTGAGTGTCCTCGAATTGGTCGATGGAGTTGAGCACCTCCAACTGGTTGGTGACCGCAACTTGATACCCGATGACTTGGTCGAATTCTAGAGGCAGTAAACCGACATCTCGGATATCATTGAGCGCGGCATCATCAAACTTCAATTCCATGCCCACCGGTAATCCCAAG
>CAZRGY010000017.1:7922-20301 GCA_964599715.1 uncultured Verrucomicrobiota bacterium
AGGTGATCTTGAAATCATTCACCACGTCCTGATACCGCTTCACTGCGGAGATGTATGCCCGCCGGGCTTGCAATTCACTCTGCCGCGCTTGGTCTGCTTGAGAAGGTGAGCCACGATCTACGGCATATGCAGCACTGCGCTCAGCCGAGGCTTTCAGACGCAGATAGTTGCTATATTGGTTCCGCACCGTGTCCTTTTCCCGGAGGATGCGGTAGTAGCTGGAAACGATACCCACTGCGAAGGACTTCTGAAACTGACTGTAAGAACGCACCTCATACACCACATCACGTTCGTCTTGGGTCAGGTTTTCCGCAGCGACTTTGGCCCAAGCACCTCGTAACAAGGGTTGCACAAAATCCAAGGAGACCACCGAGATAGCTTCCTTTTGCGGAGCTCCGGTAAAATATTTGAAAAGACCGTTGGCCAGAGTGGCGGTCAGGCGGCCACCGGTACGCAGCAACTGGGTCGCCCGGGCGGTGGTATCAACTGAACCACTGACATCAGCCGCCGTATCACGCGTAGCTGTCCCGGTAGATCCCGCAACAAACTGCGGTCCAAATCCGTAACGGCTTCCGGTAAGCGTCAGCGCCGTGAGATAAAGCCTTTCCTTGTTCAGTTGGTATTCCCGGCTGTTCTGGACGGCCACTTCCAAGGCATCCGGCAGCGTCAGCAGTTTGTCCCCCGTCTCCAGCCGCTCGGAAATGATATGCTGCGCCTTCAACTCATAGGGGTCGATACCGGAATACTTGGTATCGATGGTGAACTCATTGGTCCGCCCGAAGATGGCCGCCTCTTTTTGGGCAATGATCCGGTAAGTCTCCTTATCCGCCCGCTTGGCATAGTGTTTGGAAGTGCAACCACCCCAAATACCTAGCAAAAGACACAAGGATACCGCCGCCCAACCACGACGAATCGTGTGGCTCCCAGCCCGCTTAAATTTCGCTGACTTATTGGTGCGCAACAAGTTACTTCGATTTTTGGCCCTACCTTAATCGGCAGAACGCTGATTCACAGAGTCTTACAACGACGAATCTGCGCGGCGTTGTATTCAATCACAATGGATTCAGAGGCATGACAACGGCTGCCGTGCCGGGTGTCAAGTGCAGGACAGAAAACACCACCCAATTCCGTAAGTTTTCCTAGATGTTTGACGCCGACCCCGCCAAAGTTAAGTATTCCTCATCCTTATGAATAACCGCGCATTGAGCCGTCGCCAGTTTATCCACTCCTCCCTCGCCTTGGCTGCGATAGGCACCACCGCCTTAAGCGCCGCCGAAAAGCCCAAATGGGACATCGGCTGCTTCAACCGCCCTTGGGGCGCATGGGCTTACGATGTAGCGCTGGACGGCCTGAAGGCAGGCGGATTCAAGGTGACCGGCCTCGTCGGCGACCACAAAGGCGATCTCGGCCTCTCCCCGGCGGCGACTCCTGAATACATCACCGCCCTGAAGAATCGTATCAATGACCGGGGCCTCACCGTAAATGTCGCCTGGCTCAAGAGCCAGCATAGAGGTCCCGTGGCGGATTCCATCGCCGGTTGCCGCAAGCTGATCGATTACGCCGCGCAACTGGGCATGACCTACCTCCTCTCTGGCGGCGTCAGTGCGGAATCCCAATACGAGAACTACTACGCCACCATGGCCGATGCCGCCAAATACGCGGCGGACAAAGGCGTGAACATGGTCCTCAAACCCCACGGCGGCAGCAGCGGCGCCTCGGATGAAGTATTGAAGTGCCTGGAAAAGGTGAATCACCCGAACTTCAAGGTCTGGTTCGATGCCGGCAACATCATCTACTACACCGGCAAGGACCCTGTAGCGGAGTTGAAACCCATCGCGAAATACGTCACCGGCTTCTGCGCGAAAGACTGCGCCGCCCAAAAGACCGCCGTGATGATTCAGTTCGGCGATGGCAAAGTGGATTTCAAAGCCGTCTTCAAAGTCTTGAAAGAAGCGGGCTTCAACGGCCCCGTGATGATCGAGTGCACCGCCCCCGCCGAGACTCCCGAACAAGTCACCGCCAACGCCGTGGCCAACCGGAAATACTTGGAGAAGGTCTTTGCAGAAATCTAAGACGTAGCAGCCGGATTAAGGAGGTTCGGACTAAACCCGGTAAGGACGAGTTTCACCTCGTCCCTAACTCTCCCTATTCTCCACTCCCCGCCTACCCCGTCAGCTTAGCCAATTCCCCCGTGCTGTCCCCGAACCGCTCAGCCTCCACGCCCATACGGCGGATCATGCTCAGGTAGAGATTGCACAACGGCGAATCTTTACCATACGTGAGATGCCGTCCCGAGCTGATCGTGCCCCCGCCCTTGCCCGCCAGAATGATCGGCAGGTTGTGCGGATTGTGGCTGTTACCATCGCGGAAGCCTGAACCGAACAACACCATCGAGTTATCCAGCAAGTTGCCGTTCCCTTCCTTGATGCTCTTCATCCGTGACAGCATGTAAGCAAGCTGCGTCGGGAACCACGTGCTGATGATACGATACTGCTCCAGCAAATCTGCTTTGTTCTCGTGATGCGAGGTCTGGTGATGTCCCTGCGATACCCCAGGCAGGAAGGAGAAATTGCGTGGGCTCACCGAATTGCCGAACATGAAACTGCTCACGCGCGTGGAATCCGACCAAAAGGCCAGCACCATCAGATCCAACATCAATCGCACGCGTTCCGTATGGTCGATGCCGAACTGGTTCGGATCTTTCTGGTATTTGGCGATCCGCTCATCCAGCAGATCAACCTCTTTCTTCAGGATGCCCAAGTCCGCATACTCCTGCGAACGGCGCTTGGCATCGAACTCGATCCGTCGCTCGATGGCCCGCACCGACTCGAAATACTCATCCAACTTCCGTTGGTCTCCGTGACCGATCTTGGCCTTCAAACGCTTCGCGTCATCCATCACCAAATCCAGCACGCTACGATCGCGTTGCGGATTGGCACTGCCACCCGCCTTCGAGCGGAAGAGTCGGTCAAAAGCGAGCCGCGGATTAAGCTCTTTCGCCACCGGCGTCATCGGGTTGCTCCACGAGATATGCGCCCCGTATAGCTGGGTATAACCGACATTCGTATCCACGCCCGTGGCCGGTGGATCGATACCTAGCTCCAGCGACGGCAACGGCGTCATGTTCCCGATCTTCTGCGCGATCAACTGGTCCATTGAGATACCGTTGCTGCGCACATCCGCACCCGTAGTCTTGGTGATCGTTGTGCCCGTGAGGAACGCCGCATCCTTCACATAATGACCGTCACCAGTATTGGTGGCTTGGTTCCAAAGATTCGTCAGGACGAGCAGGTCATCCTTGTGTTCTGCCAAGGGTTCGAGCAGGCGGGACAGTTTGAAATCTTTACCTTCACCTTCCGGCGTCCACAGGTCCTGCCGCACACCATTTGGAAAGAACAAAACGGCCAGCCGCTTGGGCGCCTCACCGGTGGCACTGGCAGCACCGGCCCCGAAGCTAGTGAGCGGCTGCATGGCTTCCAGCAAGGGAAGCGCCATGCTCACACCCATGCCCTTCAGCATGGTCCGACGTGATATCTGCCATTTCTTGCTCATTTGCTTGCTACTTTCTCCTGCCAATCACTGCCCCGGCGATGCTGGAAAGGATAGCTCTTCACGATTTCCATGACCAGCGCTTCCGCACGGTAATCCGCCTTTTTCACTTCGCCCTTGATGTGGTTGACGCTCGGCACGTCATAGTATTCCAGCCCGCGCCCCAAGGCATACGCCAACATCTTCTCCGTCAAGTTATGAAGGAACTGGTCCTTTTGCAGCAGCATCAGTTTCTTCAACTCCGCCGGTCCTTTGAACTTCACCCCCGAGGAGAACTCGCCCGAGGCATCCACCGGCCTCTCATCGATCGTATCGCGCCAACGTCCGATGGCATCAAAGTTCTCCAGCCCGAACCCGATCGGGTCCATCTTGTTGTGGCACGACGCACACTCTGGCTTGGCGCGATGCTGCTCCAGCCGTTGCCGGAAACTCAATCCTTCCCGCACACGATCATCCGCAGGCAACCCACCCGCATTCGGCGGTGGGGGTGGTGCAGGCGTCCCAAGGATTTCTTCCAGCACCCACTTGCCCCGCAAGACCGGGCTGGTCCGCTGCGGATAAGACGTCAGCGCCAAGATACCGCCCATGCCAAAGAGCCCGCCGCGATTCCGATCCTTGAGCGAAATTCTCTGCAACTCCGAGCCTTTCACCGGCGGCAAGCCATAGAGATTCGCCATCTCCTCGTTCACAAACGTGTAATCGGAATCCAGCAGATTCAACAGGCTCGCATTGCGCCGCACCAGATCTTGGAAGAACACGATCGGCTCCTCATAGAACGCGTCCCGTAAGCTGTCCGTATACATGGTGAACTTGCCCCGGTCCGGTTCCGCCGAGGTCTTGAGCCGGTTCACTCCCAGCCATTGCCCGGCGAAGTTGTCAGCAAACGCCCGCGCCTTCTTGTCCACCAGCATCCGCTTCACTTGCGCCTTCAAGATATCCGGTTCATGCAACTGGTTCTTGAGCGCCAAAGTCATCAACTCCTCATCCGGCATGGAGGACCACAGGAAATAACTCAGCCGCGTAGCCAACTCATGATCCGGCAACGTATGTGCCTCCATGCCCGGTCGCTCTTCTTCGATGCGGAACAGGAAATTCGGCGACACCAGCATCGCCTTCAGCGCCAGCTTCACGCTCTCTTCATACGAGCCACCTGCCGCCATCGTCCGTTCAAAGAGTTGGAAATACTTGGCAAACTCTTCCTGATCCACCGGCCGCCGGAACGCCCGCGGCAGATGATACTCCAGGTTCAACTTCGCCGTGGTGCGAGGGGACACCCGGCTCAAAGTCGGCACCACAAAAACCTTCTCCGGGGCCGCCGCCTTCAGCACCGCATCCGCTGCCTCCAGATACTTCTCCATCAGGATCGGCGGCGTGAACAGCGTATCCGCATTGTTATCAAACCCGCCACCCCCACCACCATCCGCCGGGAATCCATCCGCTGGCCGAATGCTCACCCCAAAGAGATCCCGCACCGTGTTGTTATATTCCGAGCGGTTCAACCGGTGCGCCACCTTGCGACCCGGGTCCTTGACCGTCGTGAAGTCGATACTCGCCAACGCGTCCCGCCCCCAACCCAGCATCGCCTCGCGTTCTGCTTGGGATGGTTGTTTTTTGTCATTAGGAGGCATTTCCCGATCATGCAGCACCCGGACAATGGTCTCCCAATTCCGCGCATCCTGCACCACCCCCTGAAGATCCTTGAACTGTGCCAGATCCACCCCGCCCTTCGCCCGCTCCGCCTTGTGGCAACTGAAACAATACTTGTCGAACAGCGGCCTGACCTCTTTCGTGAACTTCTGATCCAGATCCGCCGCCCCGGCAGTACCAACCGCGCAAAGCCCTGCCATAACGCCCATAAGAGCGCCTTGCCATGCCCGCTTGTTACCACTGTTCAACATGCCCGACTTCCGACTCAATCTAAGCGACTCCCATTCAAAGAAAACCAGGAAAACGCCCTCCCCTCGTAGCGCAGGCATCCGGCCTGCCGTCCGGGCAGTTAACCCCGCTGCCAGAGGTCGGGGACCGTCCCGGCTGCCCTTGGCACCTACACTCCACTGACAAAACGTCCTCATCTGCCCTCGTTCTACCACACCCCCTGTGACATCTATAGACACAGGGGTAAAATATTTTGAAAAATTTTCTCGGCTTCCCAGCAAACCATTCCCCTCCCTTTCGCGTAGCGAAATCATGATGGTAGCCGTGGGTAAAACCCACGGTAACCAACGCCCGCCCCCTTCCGTCACGTAGTGACGGCTGAAACCCCAAGGTCCCCCAAAACCGCCCTCGCAGGACATGGCATCTCCCTCATAAAAGCTTGCGGAGTTTGCAGCGAAACCGACCGGGGTAGAGACTGACCGCCTCCCGGCCCCAATTGCTTTCACCTCCACCCCGTCCCACCTTGTTTACCAGTTTTCGTCATCCGCCTCCCGTTCTACCACCCCAAGTATGACATCCGCTGTCATACTGGAAAAAATTGAAAATCTTTTCCCAACTCGCGTTAGCGAGTCAAAGATTCTTAGCGGCGGCTTTCAAGCCGCCGAATGCCTCCAACACCCCACCGTCGCGTAGCGACGGAAGAAACCATCCAAGAGCCACCCAACCCCAAATAGGAATTGCGCGCGAAATACCATCTCCCTCTCCTCCGGCGTCGGAGGACTTCTGCCGTTTGGGAAACGGCAGAAGGAATTTTGCGCTAGCAAAAGGCCCATTCGGGCCGAGCGAGCGGGCACTAGCGAGTCACTGGGTCGGGAAGAGGAGGCCCCCCACGACTTCACTCAGTTATATTCCCTCCGCCAACTCACGCTCGAAAACCCATCCCTACAAAGCGAAAAAGCGCCGAACCGTTCCCACGATTCAACGCCTTTACCGCTTAAAACCTTTTAACGGCCTTTAGCCCTGCGCCAGCTCCGGAATCTCCATAAACGCGTAGCACAACATATGGCAAATGCCCATCTGACCATCCTCCGCGCGACCATAGTGCGTGTCATTCACCACCACGGTTTGATCGGATATCTCCGCCAGCTTGCCTTTCTTGGCACCAACGAGGGATACCGTATGCACACCGTGGCCCTTGGCCCATTTGGCCGCTTCCACCAGGTTCGGTGAACTGCCGCTCACGCTCAACATCAGGAGCAGGTCACCCGGCTTCGCATAATTCTGCAACTGGCGCACATAGATTTGATCATAGGCGTAGTCATTCCCCAACGCCGTCATCCAACTCACGTTGTCATTCAGGGAAATCACCCGGAAGCGCTTACCGATTTTGTCCGAAGAGCCCTTGCCCAAGTCCGTGGCAAAATGCGACGAATTCGACGCGCTACCACCATTACCGCAAACGAAAACCTGCCGGTCCTCCTTCAAGGCCGTGCGGAGCTTCTCCACGATCTGCGCCACTTCATCGACGGGGATGGAATCCAACGCCGCTTTCTGTGCCTGAATATACTGGCCAATCCACTGCTTCATGTTGCTTCAATCTTGCGAAGACTGCGCCCGCTTGCCAGCAGAATTTTCACTCCTTCTCTCGTCGTCGTCCTCGTCCTCGCCCCAAAACCACGTAGCAGCCGACTTAAGGAGGCTCTCCCCCTATGGAGTGCTGCGGCTTGACGCAGCTTTCCGCCCGAGGCGGCTTGACGCCTCGACTCCAACCTCCCTTCTCTCGATGTTCGATGTTGGGAGTTCGTTGTTCGATGTTTCCCTACTCCCAAATCTGCGCGTTACCTTGCCAGCCCCGCCAGTTTCAACGCCCCCACCGGCACCGCATCCTCGCTCAAGGCCGCCAACTTCACCTGCGGCCCGGGATGAAATGCCTCCATGATAAACCCGGTCAAAGCCTTGGCCACTGCCGCCCGGAGCGGCTCACCGATCAGGGACACACCACCACCCAGCACGATCACTTCCGGATGGAACAGGTGCACCACATGCGACAACCCGAACGCCAAATCACCCGCGGTCTCCGCCAAAATCTCCTTCGCCACCAAGTCATCGGCGTTAAGCGCCGCTGCCAATTGCGTCGCTTCCCCGCGTCTCATCCCGCGAGTCAACTCGGCCAATTTGGATTTCGGACTCCCGGCACATGCCTCGCGGATACGCCGGTCCACCGCCCACCCCGAGCAACGCTCCTCCACGATCACGCCCGTCTTATCCAGGCGGATATGCCCAATCTCCGCCTCACCTGGTTTCGCGCCGTGATAGATACGCCCATCCACCACCAACCCGCCCCCCACGCCGCTGCCCATGGTGATATAAAAGACCGGATTCGCCCCTTTACCCGCCCCACAAAGCGCCTCGCCGAGAGCCGCCGTGTTGGCGTCATTGTCCACCTTCACCGGCAGACCGCTGAGCTGCTTCAACCAGTCGCCAATCGGAAACTCCGACCATCCTTCGATCTGATGCGAACAACAGATATGCCCCGTCTCATTATCCACGGGCCCACCAAAACCCACACCGATAGCCTTCGCATTCGTCACGGAGATCAACTCGGGCAAGGCACTGGCGATCTGCTCGCGGATTCCTTCGCCCCCGCGCGCCTGATCCACCTCGAACCGGCGCCGCTCCACGATGACGCCCTCCGCATCCCCCGCGACGAGTTGCAGCTTCGTCCCCCCAATTTCAATCCCGATGAACATATGGTTTTATCGGAGCGCGGGTCTCTGACCCGCAGCAATTCTCGATTTCAAATGCGGTGCTAAAAATTTAAACCGACTCAAGCACGCAAATCCTTTTCTGCGTTCTCCATTCTAAATTCTAAATTAACCGGAAGTAGTCCGGCTCGTTCCCTTCCTTCCACTTGATATTACACCCCAAGCTCGCCTTTTGCTCAGCAGGCGCGGATTGCCCCGCCAATGCCGCATCCACCGCCGCCCGCAAATCCTTGCCCGTCACCGGCAGAATCTTTTCCACGCGCGGACGACTGTCATCGAACTGGCCGCGATAATAGAGTTTCTGCTCCTTGTCATAGACGAAGAAATCCGGCGTGCACGCGGCCTTGTAAGCCTTCGCCACCGCCTGCGATTCATCATAGAGATACGGAAAGGTATAGCCCGCCGCCTTCGCCTCCTCCGCCATCTTCGCCGGGCTGTCATCCGGATGATTCACGATGTCGTTCGAGCTGATGGCCACGATGGCCACGCCCTTGGCCTGATACTCTTGGCCGAACTTCGCCAGTTCCGCCCGGATATGCTTCACATACGGGCAGTGATTGCAGATGAACATCACCACCAGTGCCGGAGCGCCTTTGAAATCGCTTAATGAATGGATCTTTCCGCTCGGATCAGGCAGGGCGAAATCCGGGGCCGGCGTGCCCAGCGGAACCATGGTAGAAGGTGTACGTGCCATAAAATTAAGATAGGCCAAGGGAGCCGACTTTCCGCCGAAATGCAAGATTTAGGAACAACCCTTGTTCGTTCTCACAACTTGAACAGCTTCTTTGAATTCTCGAACAGGATCTTCCGCTCAATCGCCTTGCTCGGAGCCAGCCGCCGTATCGCCGCAATCGTTCTCGAACCCTGGCACCCCGGACCGCGCCCAATGGTATCAGTGCAATCACTACCATAAAGACACTTGTCTTGATGCCGCTCCAAGAAAGCACTCGCGTGTTCCTCATCCCTCAGGAGCGCGCCCAATCCTGACCCGGCCGACATGTCCGCGAACATGTTCGGATAATCACTGAGATACTTGTCCGTGATGCCGCCCGGCGTCACCTTGCCCATCGGATAGAGCACTGTCGGGACATTGTTTTTGTCGATGTTTCCCCACCAGGTCTGCGCGTGCCCGATGAAATTCACTTTCGGATACTTCTCCAGCATCTTGTAGAAGCGCTCGATGCCCTTGTTATACGTTTCATGCTGGAAATGCATCAGCACCGGCACGCCATACTCCTGCGCCAGCTCAGCAATCTTCTGCATGTGCACGGAATCGCAATCCACATTGAACTTCTGTTCGCCGATACCTTTCGCACCCAGTTTCAGATACTTCTCCAACTCCTGCCGCGCCTCCGGAATGTCCGGCACCTCATTCGCGAAGAACACATATTCCTTCGGATACGCCTTCGTCATCGCCAACCCCGCCTCATTCCCGCTCACCGCGGCCGCCAGCCCGTTGGATTTCCCGTTGTGCGTGGATTCGATCTTCAGCGGACGGCCCGCTGGTAACAGGATGGTCGTCGTCACCCCCATCGCCCGCTGATGGATGAGTAGCTGCTCATTCGTGCGCCCCGTGTAGTCCGTATGTTGATGGATATCGATGATCGGCTCCTCCGGATTCGGCGCCGCCAGGGTGCTGAGACTGGAGCAGGCTAACGCAGCGGCAGTGCCCTTTAGAAATTCACGACGGTTCAAGTTGATCATGGTGCTTGGGTTTGTTGCGCGAAGTATGGTAGAAATTCTGTTCCGTGGCGAAAGGTTTTCAAATACAAATGAGCAACCCATCGTCAGTAAATTGAGCCGGTTGCCGCTATGAACATGAAGTCCGCCACGCTGATCATCACGACGTTCGCCACCGCCCTGGCCTTCAATCTTTCTGCCGCCGAGCCCGAGTTGACCGCGCAAGACCTCCCGCGCCTGAAACCCACCGAACCGGCCGACGTGCTGAAAACCTTCAGTGTGCGCCCCGGTTTCCATCTGGAACTCGCCGTCAACGAACCACAGGTCGTCTCGCCCGTGGCCCTCGATTTCGATGAAGACGGTCGCATGTTCGTGGTGGAGATGATCGATTACTCCGAGCGTCGCGATGAGCGGCTCAGCCGCATCCGCCTGCTGGAGGACACGAATGGCGACGGCTATTTCGACAAAAGCACCATCTTCGCCCAAGACCTGCCCTGGGCCACTGGCGTTATCTGCGCCAAAGGCGGCATCTTCGTCACGGCCTCACCCTATCTTATCTGGTTCAAAGACACGAATGGCGACGGTAAAGCCGATGAACGCAAGGTCATCTTCACTGGTTTCGCTGAAGGTCGCGACCGGTTGAACATGCAAGCACTGCCCAACAGCATGCACTGGGGATTGGATAATCGCATCCACGGCGCGACTGGCCCAAATGGCGGCATCCTCAAGAACCTCGCCCGCCCGGATGATCCCGCTCAAAATGTGAACCGCCGGGATTTCTATTTTGATCCCATAACCCTCGAACTCTTCACCGAAGCGGGCGGCGGCCAGAACGGCTTGAGCTTCGACAGCCGCGGTCGCCGATATGCCACCAGTAACAGTCGTCACCTGATGGCCTTCCTATTTGATAGCGACTATGCTGCCCGCAATCCGCTCTACACGATGCCGAATCCGCTCGTGGATATCCCCGTCGATGGACCGGCGGCAGAGGTCTATCGCACCAGCCCGGAGGAAGCTTGGCGCGTCATCCGCACAAAGTGGCGTGTGGACGGCACCGTGAAAGGCATCGTGGAAGGCGGTGGGCGTTCCTCCGGCTATTTCACCGGCGCGACGGGCGTCACCATCTATCGTGGCAATGCGTATCCACCCGAGCTTCAGGAAAACGCTTTCATCGGCGATGCGGGCAGCAATCTCGTGCATCGCAAACGCATCCGTCCGGATGGCGCCGGTTTGATCGCCGAGCGCGCTGCCGATGAGCAGACCTCCGAATTCATCGCGTGTTCAGACAACTGGTTTCGTCCCGTCAATTTCGCCAACGCTCCCGATGGCTGCCTCTATATCATCGACATGTATCGCGAAGTCATCGAGCACCCATGGTCCCTTCCTGAATCCATCAAAAAACTAGTAGACCTGAACAGCGGCAACGACCGTGGCCGCATCTACCGCGTGGTGCCGGATGGATACAAGCGACCCAAGGCGCCTGCACTCGGCAAAGCCAGCACCAAGGAACTCGTCGCCACCTTGGCGCATCCGAACGGCTGGCATCGCGACACCGCCGCCCGGCTCCTCTACGAACGACAGGACAACACCGCTGCCCCATTGCTGGAAAAATCCCTGAAGAGTTCAAAATCCGCCTATGGCCGCATGCACGCGCTCTACGCGTTGAATGGTCTCGGCTCTCTTTCAGCCACGCACGTGCTCACTGCGATGAAAGACTCCGACGCTCTAGTGCGCGAGCACGCCGTGAAGCTCTCGGAGAAGTTCCTGAAGCCGCTCGCCTCAAATTTGTTACGCGATCAATTGACAGCGCTCGCCAACGATCCAAGCATCGAAGTGCGCTACCAGGTTGCCTTCACCATTGGCGAACTGCCGCCCTCCGACCGGACCGAAGCACTCATCGCCCTCGCCAAACGCGACGGTGATGATAAATGGGTCCGCAGCGCGATCCTGAGTTCGATGCCCGACCAACCCGGCTTCATGCTCGCTGCCCTTGAGAAAGATCCGGCTTTCCGCAAGTCAAAAGCAGGTCAAGCCATGCTGAACGAGCTTCTGACCTTGCTGGGCACTTCGAAAAACCAATTAGACATCGCGAGCACCATCCGCTTCCTGGCCAAAACACCCACACCGGAAGTATACCCTTACATTCAGGCGTTTGGCACCGGTTTACAACGTGCTGGCAGTTCCTTTGCCAAGGCGGACAAGCGGGGCGAAGTGAATCCCGCCTTCCGCACCGCCCGCAAAGACGCAGCCTCTGCCTCAAACGGAGAATCAGCACAACTAGCTAGTATTCGCACACTGGCATTCGATCCGGATCTCAACAGTCTGCAAGCCTTGGCCAAACTCCTGAACCGCGAGCACAGCACCACCATCCAGCTCGCAGCGATCAACTCGCTTGGTTCATTCAACTCACCGGAAGTGCCGAGAGGCGTCATCAGTCATTGGGGCGAGCTGCTGCTTGCCGCCCGCAGTGCTGCGGCGGAACTGCTGCTCAAGCGACCCGATTTTCACGG
>CAZRGY010000018.1:0-2509 GCA_964599715.1 uncultured Verrucomicrobiota bacterium
GCCGGCACCCATCATCGTGGTGCCGCCCATCGAGGTGGTGCCAGTCCCGCCGATCGCCGAGCAACAACTCATCGAGAAGGCGCTGGGCAAGAAGGCCGTCATCGACCGCCAGCCCATGCAGGCCGGCGATGTGCCCATCACCTACGCGGACATCAGCAAGGCCCGCGAGAAGCTGGGCTACAATCCGCACATCAAGATCGAGGAAGGCATCCCGCGCTTCGTGGAATGGTTCCGCACCACCTTGGAGAAAACCGCATGACGCCCGTCGTCCAGCTCTTGCGTGACCTGGTGGCGCTCCCAAGCGTCAACCCGGAGTTTCTCCCCGAGGGTGATCCCCGTGCTGGCGAGCATCGTGTCGCCGATTTCCTGCTCGCCACCGCGGCGAAGGCTGGCCTGACCATCGAGACCCGCGAGGTCTTTCCGGGGCGTTCCAACATTTTCGCGCGACTCACCCCGCCGGGCAAAGTGAAGCATCGCGTCATCCTCGCCCCGCACATGGATACCGTGGGCGGTGATAATCTCGATAAATTGCTCCAGCCCGAGATCCGCAATGGCCGCCTCTACGGTCGCGGCGCCTGCGATACGAAAGGCTGCGTCGCCGCGATGCTCACCGCGATCATGGACACCGCCCGTAGCACCCAGCGCCCCGACGAGACGGAGATCGTTTTCATCGGCCTCGTGGATGAAGAGACCAAGCAGGCCGGCTCACGCGCCGTCGCCGCTTCCGGTTTGAAGGGAGACCTCGCCATCATCGGCGAACCGACCCAGCTCAAGGTCATCCACGCGCACAAAGGCAATGTCTGGCTGTGGATCGAGACGAAAGGCAAAGCGGCCCATGGCGCCCGCCCGGAACTCGGCGACAACGCCGTCCACAAGATGGCCAAGGTCGTGGACTTACTGGAGACGAAATACCGGAAGCAACTCAAGAAGCGTAAGCATCCCTTGCTCGGCCACGGCACCATCAATGTCGGCACTATCCGTGGCGGCTTGCAGGCGAACATCGTCCCCGCGCATTGCACCATCACCATTGATCGTCGCACGTTGCCCGGTGAAAACGAAGCCAGCGTGCGGCGTGAACTCACTGCGTTTTTCAAAGAGCACGGCGTGCAAGTGAAACTGGATAAGGGCAAAGGCGTCCCCTGTATCGCTCTCGAGACCGATCCCGAGCTGCCGCTCGTCCAATCGCTGATGGAGCTGAACAAGCAGACCAAGCCCCTCGGCGTGGATTATTTCTGCGACGCGGCTGTGCTCGCATCAGGTGGCACACCGAGCGTAGTGTTCGGCCCCGGCGATATCGCCCAGGCACATACGGGTGATGAGTGGATTTCCCTGTCCTCGCTGGAGCGTGGGACGGCCCTGTTGACGCGATTCTTGAAATCCCTGCCATGAGCGAGGCCTTGCCGTTGGTCACCATCGTCGTTGCCGCCCGTCCGGGTGACAGCGAGGTGCCGTCCATCCAGGCCGCGCAAAAGTTTGATTACCCGAAAGACCGCTTGGAGATCATCGTGGCCCGCGGCAAGCAACCCGCCATCCAGCGCAATCGCGCGGTGAAAGAGGCCAAGGGCGAACTCATCTACTTCCTCGATGACGACTCCATCGCCCCTGCAGACAACTTGAAACGCGGCGTGCAACATTTCGCCAAGCACCCCAAGGCCGCCTTACTCGGTGGCCCGAATGTTTGCCCAAAAGATGCGCCTGATCTCGAGCAAGCCTTCGCGCAAGTGATGGCAAGTTTCCTCGCTTTCGGCCCCAGCCGCGCCCGCTATGCCTCCATCGGCCAACTTCGCGCCAGCTCTGAGAAAGAACTCATCCTCTGCAACATGATGATGCGAAAGGAGCAATTCCTTGCAGCAGGCGGCTTCAATGAAGCCCTCTACCCAAACGAAGAGAACGCGCTGATGGACAGCTTGCAAAAGGAAGGCTACACGCTGCTTTACGATCCGGCCTTCCTCGTCGAGCGACGTCCCAGACGCGATCTCAAGTCCTTTGTTAAGATGCTGATGACTTACGGTCGTGGTCGCGCCGAGCAGTTCCGCGTAAACCCGACCTTGGGCAGCGCACCGAATTTCGTTCCCCCGCTCTTCTGCCTTTACCTGCTCGCCCTGCCCTTTTTGCCCAAGTTGTTCCTGTGGCCTTTATTTGCTTACTTTCTCGCCGTGTTCGGGCAAACCTTGTCCCTGCCGCGCGGCTTCGAGTTTTTCTGGCCGGTGGCGCCGTTGATCATGTTGTCGCACATATGTTATGGATTCGGTTTCTGGAAGGGATTGATGACCCGTCTCAAGACCAAGGCTGAACAAGCGGCCGTGGAAGTGACCTTGGAAAAAATCTCCCCCGCATGAGTAACGCCGAATCCAAAGCTTCCTTCTTCCGCCAGAGCGGCTGGATGGTGATATCCACCGTGCTGATGGGTGGCTGCATGATGCTGGTGCATTCAGTCACCGCCCCGCCAAGGTTGCTCGCAGAGGAATACGAAGTCATCATATGTCAGGTTGCCGATGTTGGAAAATGG
>CAZRGY010000018.1:2519-8020 GCA_964599715.1 uncultured Verrucomicrobiota bacterium
TTGCTCGCAGAGGAATACGAAGTCTTCGCCGCGATGCTGAAGCTGCAACTGCTCTGCGCCATACCGGCCGCCGCCTTGCAGACCGTCTTTGCCCAACATGCCGCTGCCGCCATCACTGAGGAGGGCACCCGGCAATTACGCAGTTCGGTGCGAAGCATCTCCGCCGGGATAATGGCCATCTGGCTGATATTGGTACTCGTCCTGACCATGTTCAGCGCACCGGTCATGGCCACCTTCAAGATTACCAATCCGTTCACCCTCTACCTGACCGCCGGACTGGCGTTGACCCAGCTCTGGCTGTCCGTCGTCCGCGGCACCTTGCAGGGACGGCAGAACTTTTTTGGCTTGGGCTGGACGATGATTTTGGATGGCTTCATCCGCATCACCGCCCTGATTGCCGTGGTCTTGGTCTTCAAAGGCCAGGCAGCCGGAGCCATGGGCGCGGCGGTCATCGGCCAGGCCATCGCCTTGGGTTTTGGGATGTATTGGATCCGCGATCTCATCTCGGGAGCTGGCACCCCGTTTGGCTGGCGCAAGTGGCTGCTCGAGCTGATGCCCCTGATGGGCGGCTCCGGTGCCGTCATCTTATTGTCAGCTTTCGATGTGCCCTTCGTTCAAGCCACCTTCGAGGCTGGTCAAACCAAGCTGTATCAGGCTGGGCAAAATATCGGGTTCGCCCTCTTTCAATTCACCGCTCCGCTGGCCATCGTGATGTTCCCCAAGATCGTGCAAAGTGTCGCCAAGGCCGAGAAATCAGACGCCCTGCGCCTCACCCTGCTTTCCACTGCCATCATGGGCGGGCTGGCAGCGGTCGCCAGCACGCTGCTCCCGCAACTGCCCTTACGTGTGCTCTATTTCAAGAGCCCGAACATGTGGTTGGCCGAGCCTTTGGTCCCTAGCTTTGCTTGGTGTATGCTATTATTGACCATGGCTAACGTCGTCGTGGGTGGCCTTTTGGCCCGCAAGCAATATGCTTTCATCCCTTGGTTGATGATTCTCGCCGCCGCCTACGTATATTCCATGATTATGCTCCGTCCGTGGTTACCGCAGTTGGAACCTTTCGAAGCTTACCGTATCATCATCCGCACACTGACCGCTTTTAATGGTGCCGGATTGATCATCGCCTGCTGGTTCGCCTGGGGGCGCAAGACATCGTTGGCACCTGCCAAATCATGAAACTGGCGCTCATTCGCCGCCGCTTTGCTGCTACGGGCGGGGCGGAATTATATCTGCAGCGTTTGCTGGATGCCCTCGTCACCGGGGGACATGAGGTCCATCTTTTTGCCGAAAGCTGGGAACAGCCGCCGAAAGGCGTGCAATTTCATTCTGTCGGTGACACTGGTTCCAGAGCTATGGGCCCGGTCAACTTTGCCCGGCGCGTTGACGGCATGGTAGGTGCAGAGAAGTTCGACTGTGTCTTCAGCCTCGAGCGCACGTTGAAGCAGGATGTCTATCGCGCGGGCGATGGTCTGCATCGCGAATGGCTCGCCGCCCGCCGCAAGTATGCTCCTTGGTGGAAACGCCCCCTCATCGGGCTGGGCGGTTTTCACCGGAACATGCTCGAACTGGAAGCTCAAACGCTGAACCCGAAGAACACCGGCCGCATCATCGTGAATTCCAACATGGTGGAGCGCGAGATTCTCAAGCACTTCAGTTTTCCGGCGGACAAAATCCATCTCGTCCGCAACGGCATCGACGTCGACCGCTTTCACAACGTACGCCGCGCCGAAGCCCGGCAGCGGTTTGGCTTGGAGAAAAACGATTTCGCCTGTCTCTTCATCGGATCCGGGCAGGAACGCAAAGGATTGAAACATGTCCTGCGCACCACCGCCGCCGTTGAGGAGGTTCGGGAATCGCTTAAAGACATACAAACAGAGCATCTTTCTGCCGAGCGGCTACATGGCTCAGACTGGCAAATCGACCTGCAACCAAAACTGGCCCCAACCCGGCCGATCAAAACCTTGGTCGTCGGCAAGGTGAGCAAGCCATCTGGAACTTGGGAAAACGTGATTTTCACCGGACCGCTTCAGGACGTGGAAGTGGCTTGCGCCGCTGCGGATCTCTTCCTCTTCCTGCCCATCTATGAGCCTTCTTCCAATGTCGTTTGTGAAGCCCTCGCTTCCGGACTGCCCGTCATCACCACTGCCTGCAATGGTGCGTCGGAGTTGATTGAGCAGCGGGTCAATGGCAGTGTCATCCAGCGGCCGGACGATATCTCGGCGGCGTTGCTGGAAACGCTCTACTGGATGTCTGCCAAGCATCATCATCTGCCGACCACCGACCTCAGCCAGCTCGCCCTGGAAAGGAATGTGGCGGAAACGATGACGATTCTTGAGCGAGCGGCCGCGGATAAACAGAAATGAAGATCTCCTTCTGCCTCATCACGCTCAATGAGCAGGAAAACCTGGAGCGCTGCCTGAAGAGTTTCGCGGACCTGGCAGACGAGATCGTCATCGTTGATTCCGGCAGCACGGACGGCACACAAGACATCGCCCGTGAATTTAACGCCCGTTGGCAACATCAAGACTGGCTGGGGTATGTCGGGCAAAAGAACGTCGTCCTCTCGCTCGCCCAAAATGAATGGGTCTTCAGTATCGATGCCGATGAGGAACTCTCCCCGCAACTTCGAGCCGAAGTGCTGGCGCTCAAGCAATCAGACGTTGCCAGCCATGTGAGCGGCTACAGCGTACCGCGTTGCGTGCTATATGAAGGCAAATGGATCCGGCATGGTGACTGGTATCCAGATCGCCTGACCCGGTTATTCCGCCGCAACCGGGCACGTTTTGCGGGAGGACGAGTCCATGAGCGACTCGAACTCGAAGGCCAAGTCGTCGCGCTGAATGGTGATTTGCATCACTACTCTTTTAAGAGTGCCGAGGACCACTGGCAGCGCTGTGAAAAATACGCCCGACTCTGGGCCGAAACACAGGCCGAGGCCGGTCGTTCCGCCAATTTCCTCTCTCCCTACAGTCACGCTGCCTTCCGCTGGTTACGCGGTTATGTACTGCGACAAGGTTTTCTGGATGGCCGCCAAGGCTGGCAGATTGCTAATTACTGCGCGCGCGAAGTCCATCGAAAGTATCAAATCTTACGCGAATTAGGTCGCTAGATAACCTCTTCTTACCTTTTCGACGGATTTTATTACGTAAACGTACGTATTTGCGGCTTCTTACCCTTGAGCCCGTCTCATTTATAGTATATGTTGTTCTATTCCGAATCGCTGCAATTTCTTGTTTGTCAGCAAATTACAAACAAAAGATGTCGTACTGTTAAGCGAGAGAATAAGTTAATTCTCTCTCTTCCAGACCGATTCAGGCAGTTGATTCACAAAAGCAGTAACCAGTCGTAAAGCTGGCCGGGAAATCCCGCCAGCAGACGTAATGAAAGTTGTAAGTCGTATGAAGTATCAGTCGTATTATCGGTCCCGCCAATCTTGGCGTGGTTTCACCCTGATCGAGCTCTTGGTCGTCATCGCCATTATCGCCATCTTGGCAGGCATGCTCCTGCCAGCCTTGGCCAAGGCTAAGTCTCGTGCTCTTTCCACCCAATGCCTGAATAACCTGAAGCAGCTGGGTACAGGCAATGCCATGTACATCTCGGACAATGCCGATAAACTTCCCTACGCCCGGCTCCGCTTCAAATACGGTTCCGAGCAGACTTGGGATGATCTTCTGAACGGTTATATCGGTGGCAGCTTGAGCGAGAATGATCTTTGGTCCGGTCCATATTCCGGCAATGCCAAAGTGAAACTCATTGTTTGCCCGCAAGACAAAACCGATGTCCCGACGTGGTATTCTTCCAGCAACAAGAACAAGCGTTCCTATGCCATGCCCCGTTACATTCAGGGCAACAGTGCCGCCACCACCGTCCCTTGGCCTCCATCTCCGAGCGCCCAAACGGGTGTCGGTCTGAGCTGGAACTTCGGCAACGGCAATGCCACCTCTTCGGATAATCCTTGGAACACCAGCGATCCCGTGCCCACGGCCTTCACCGGCAGCGTTCCCCAGAATGTGCCGCGCCGCCAATATGCTGTCCGTAGTGCCATGTTGCGGGACAGCTCCGAGAGCATCCTCATCACCGAACGCATCCATGTGAGCAACATGATGGGCCACCCGGATGAAGCCCGTATCGATGCCGCCAACGGCCATATCCAAAGCGGCACGGTCACCGCCCGCAACGGCGAATACACCTATCCGAACGCCCAGGATTTCCATCCCAATGGTTCCTGGAACTACCTGTTCAGCGACGGCCATGTGGAATTCCTGGCCCCCACTGCCACCTTGGGTTCTACCAACACGGATACCAGCAAGCGCACGGGTATGTGGACCATCTTGTCCAACGATTAACCTTCAACCCTGAGAGGCTATCATGAAAAACACCTTGTTGATGACGCTGGCCGCCGGGGGATTGCTCGTAGGCTGCGGTGGTGAGCCGGAGTCTCCGGCCAACACACCCGCAGCCGCACCAGCAGTGCAGAGTGTCGACATCTCCCAACCGGTTGCCCCACCGACCACTCCGGATGCACCTTTGGCTGCTCAAGTCGAAGCTGCCCCTATCGAACTGTCGGAAAGCGAACCATTGGGAGGCAAAGGCCGCCCGCTTACCGAGGAAGAGATGATGCTGATCAATTACGGCGTCAGCATGTTCCGCGATGAGAAAGGCCGCTACCCGGCCAACCTGCAGGAAGCCGTCGCCACGCGCCATATCCTGCGCCTGCCGCAACTGCCGGCCGGGGAGAAGTTCGTCTATGATTCCCAGACCGGTTCAGTGAAAGTGGAAAATACCAACTGATCCTCTGGTTACTGCGCCCTTCGCTGCCAATGCAGCGGAGGGTTTTTTTATGCCCGCCGCCGGCCTAGACAGGGATTGATCCGACGACCCCGGGAGAACTCCGACTGAATCACCGTGATCAGCCGGCCAAACGGAAGGACTTACTTCACTTCTACGAGATGGATTTCGTAACGCATCACCGTATTGGGCGGGATATCCGGCGGATTACCCTTCTCACCGTAGGCCAGCTCGGGCGGGACATAGACATGCCACTTGGAGCCCGCATTCATCAGCGGTATCACTTCGCGCAAACCGCGGACAAACTTGGTTATATCTACGGCTGGTACCGGCACGACCGTGTAAGTGTTGATGATCTGCTTACCCGCCGCCGTCTGCTCCCAATAATGGATATAAGTCTTCAACCCGGGACCGGGCTTGCGGCCATCACCCTTCTCGATCACGCGATACTGCACCCCGCTGGGCAAGGAGATCATACCCGTACGCTTGGCATTCTGGATCATGAATTCCTTGGGCGGCAAGCGGCGCAACGATTCTGGATCATACAACTCAGGTGTAGTTCCCGGCTTCTGACCGGCCACGGTCGGCATCGGCATGCCCAATTCCGTCCGCAACTGTAACGCCAATTCCGGACTCATCAGCCTCTTTTCCGGATTGAAGATGTCGTTGAGCATCCGCTGTTTGATGTTCGGGAAAGGCTCCAGCTCGATACG